>CAIWET010000557.1 GCA_903911805.1 uncultured Ignavibacteria bacterium
GTTAATAAATAATATAAAATAATATAAATTTTTGAAATAATTGTTTAACAAAATATTGGTAGTATGGATTTTTCAATAGAAAACAAAAATAATGTAGCAATTTTTACATTAAAGAGTAATAATCTCGACACAGAGATATCTGCACAGCTTAAAGCAAAAGTGCTGATTATAGCACAACCGGATATTGATGCATTGTTCTTTGACCTTTCGATGGTTGAATATGCTGATAGCGCTGGGCTTGGGGCTTTGTTGCTTGCATATAGACAAATGAAAGAATATGACATTCCTGTTGCATTAATTGGTTTGCAAGAACCTGTTAAGAATCTCTTGAGTTTATCATTAATTGATGAATTATTCGATATATTCGAAAACACAGACGAGGCAATGGAGTTTTACTCTAGAGAAGCAATTAATGGATAATCTTCCTAAAGAATTTGAATATACTTATAAGCCTGACTGGAAAGTAATTTTAGAACAGGTGGTTTTGAGCGATTTGACTCTTTTGAATCGAATCGTTAGAAGAATTATTATTCATCTTCATAGAAAAGGCATTAAGGAAATTATTGCTTATAGAGATGTTTTAATTCCAAATCAATATAAAAGCCACAAGTCTAAATTATTTCTCGATATGGCGGCTGATAAAGAATCGAGTGCTTTGCAATTTGAAAAAATCTCTAAGATTTTCGTAATTGCAGATAAGTATTGTTCAGATTCTGAATTAAATACGCTTTTATACGAATGGATCCATCAAGAGAACGTTAATAATATTTCTATGATTTTAGAAAAACGTTCCTTGCCTTTTTCCGATGTTGTTGAATCTGTTAAAAAGTATTTACGAATTACAGCTGGTTCTTCCAACGAGAAGAGTGATAGCAGAATTGGTCTTAGAGTATCTCTTATTCAAAGGTTATTATCCGAAAATTTAAATTATATCAATATTGCTAAGAATTATCTTTCATTGCAATATCTTGATAAAATTCTTGAAAATATTATTGCTACTCCTGATGGAGCTGGTAAAGTTGGCGGGAAGAGTGCTGGTGTTATTCTTGCTGGTAAAATCATTGATGATTTGAAAGAAGACAATCCAAAGTTAGAATTTATTAAAACTCCAAAGTGCTGGTTTGTTGCTTCTGATGTTATTTTGGAGTTTATGGCATATAATGCTTTAGAAGACTTTGTATATGTAAAATATAATTCATCTGAAGAAATCCAGGAAGAATACGAATATCTGGAATACATTTTTATTAATTCTGAATTTCCATCTGAATTTGTTAATGCAATTAATAAAATTTTGGACGAAGGTGAAGGTACTCCACTTATTATTCGTTCATCCAGTTTACTCGAAGATAGCTTTGAAGCTTCTTTTAGTGGGAAATATAAGAGTATTTTTGTCCCAAATTGCGGTACTAAAATTGAAAGATTGCATTATTTATTAAAATCTGTTGCCGAAGTTTATGCAAGTGCATTTGCTCCAGATCCATTGAATCACAGAATTAAAAGTGGATTGATTGACTTCCCTGAAGAAATGGGTATATTAATTCAAGAAGTTGTTGGTAAAAAATATGGTAAATACTATTTACCTTGCTTTTCGGGTTCTGCTTGTAGCATCAATGATCAGCCTTGGTCACCAAGAATCAGACACGATGATGGATTAGTAAAATTAGTTTTGGGATTGGGAACAAGAACTATTGACCTCGATGTAAGTGATTATCCAAAATTATTTGCTCCTGGAAATCCGAATATTAGAATTAATAATACTTTTGAAGAAATCAGGCAATATTCGCAATCTTATCTTGACGTAATTAATTTGGAAACAAACAAGTTTGAATCTATTGAACTTGTTGAATTTTTGAAATATGTTAATTATAATTTCCCTTATCAAGAAAAGATTTTCTCGTTTGTAAGAAACGAAACTGTGGTTGATCCAATTACCTCATTTAGTGATTTTTCCAAAGAAGATATTTTGGTTACATTTAATAATTTAATCAATCATTCTGATTTTGTAGAAGTAATAAATGAAATTTTGAAAGTATTAAAAACTGCGTATAATAGAGCTGTTGATATTGAATTTGCATTCGATGGAGAGAATCTTTATCTATTGCAATGTCGCCCTTATATGCAAAATAACTTAGATTTCAATAAAATGGTTCCTCACGATTTACAGCCTGAGAATATTTTATTTTCACTAAAAAAGAGTATCAATACTGCATTTATTCAAGGAATACAGTATATTGTTTATATTGATATAAATGAATACCACGAGATTGAAAAAATCGAATTAATTAATGAAATCAAAAGCTCATTATCAATTTTGAATTCCCTTTTGCCAGAAAAGAAATATATTTTAATTGCACCTGGTAGATTAGGTGGCAGAGAAAATACCAAATCAAGTATTCCAGTTCAATTTAAAGATATAAATAATTCAGCATTAATTGTGGAACTCTCAAAACGAATTGGAGACAAAGAAATTGAAGTTAGCTATGGTTCTCATTTCTTTTTGGATTTGATAGAAAGTAATATAAAATGTCTTCCTATCTTCTTAGAAAACAAGTCAACTGAATTTAATTTCTCAATCTTATCAAAAAATTCCTTAGAAGATTTTATAATAAATGCTGAGCATTTGCAAAAATATTTAAAAGTGATTGATATAAATAAAATCAAACCAAGCCAAGGATTGAATATTTTTATGGACTCTCATCACAACAAAGCTATAGCTTATTTTAGCTAATTAGTTTTTTTTATACGTTATTTAAAATTTATTTTATTAAATTGCAGTTGTTAAAAATAATTAGAATGATTTATGTCAAATATACTAAATGTAATAGAAACCCAAGAATTTGCAACTTTGCCTCCGGTAGCTGCCAAGATTCTTATTATGTTGAAGAATGAGTATATTGATGTACGTGAGATAGTTAAAGTTCTTGAATCAGATCCTTCTCTTACTTTAAAGCTTTTGCGCGTTGCAAATTCGCCTTTATTTGCTACTCGTGCTGAAATAGTTTCCATACATCAAGCAATTTTAACTTTAGGACTAAATAGATTAACCAATATCGTTTTGGGGGTTTCTGTTTATTCTAAGTTTTTAATGAATTCAAATAAAAAAGTTGCTGATATAATGTCAAAGTTTTGGTGGCATTCGTCTTGCACAGGAATTATTGCAAAAGTTTTAGCAAAAAAGATTAATCGCAATTTTAAAGAAATGGAATTTATTGGCGGTTTGCTCCACGATATTGGCAAACTTGCTATGATACAATTCAATCCTGATAAATATCTTGAAGTTATTGAGTTGGTTGAAACTGGAAAATTCACTGATATTGAAGCAGAATTGCAAGTTTTTGGCACTTATCATACAGAAGTTGGTGAGCATATTGCTAAACTTTGGAAATTGCCAAATGAGCTTGTTTCAATCATCGGTTACCACCATAAAATAAAAAAATTGAGTGAATTTACTGAAGTAACTTCTGTTATTAGATTCTCAGATTTATTATGCGAAATCTGGGGTGCACATATGTACGAAGGTTTAAGTATGGTTCAATTCGAAGAAGAAGAATCCTGGAAAATGTTAGTAAAACATAATCCTGAATTAATTGATTTGGATATTGAAATATTTACTTTTGAATTAGAGCACGAATTTAGGACTTCTTCTGAGTTCCTCTCAGCAATTTCCACTTAATTTTTTTAGCAAATATGAAAAAAATATATCCGATATTAATATTTATTATTATATCATTATTTAACAATTATACTTTTGCATATACCTCAACTCAAGACACAACAGTTATTGAAAACATTAATACCGATGAAGAGCAAGATATTGATGATTTAGAATCTGATTCTGATGTTTCTGATTTATCAGAAGAGGATTTAATCGAATTAGATGAAAATTATATTCTCATTACTCCTTTTCTAACAGTAAAATCCAACCAAATGAAAAATGGTATTGATATAAGTAATGGGAAACCAACAATTTCTTTGGGGGCTGATATTTCTAATTCTTATGGATTTGGAGCTTCATTCTCTAGAAATTCAACCTTATCTTCTGGCCTAAATTACCTAAACTCTAACTTATCATTATCTTATGAATATGAAATGTCCTCAATATTTTCTACTGAAGTTTCTTATATGAAGACATTTTATTCGAATGAGGATGTAAATCCATTTGCAAGCGCTTCCAATTCTTTAGGATTGAATTTTGATTTGATAGTTCCACATTTTTTAATGGATTTATCATATTCTTATAGCTTTGGAACTAGCACTATAAATGAATTTGGTCTTACATTGCAATCATATATCAAATTAGGCGATAAATTTAAAATATCTCCTTCGCTGAATACAGTTTTAGCTGCATATAAGCATAAGAAATTAACTAAATCATTAGGTTTGAGTAATGTTTTAGCAAGTCTTAAATTCGGATATACATTCTTTGAAAATTTGAATTTATCATTAACTCCTGCAGTTGCTTATACTCCTGTTAAAGTTCTTTCTGTAAAAAAATTAAACACTTATCTAACTCTTAATTTAGACTATGATTTTGAAATAAATTACTAAATAATACTTTTGTATCTTTATCGTGTTATTCCCCAAATAACAATACTGTTTTTATATTTTATTGCAAAAAGCAAATAATAACGAAAACAAAGATAGGCTAGAATGAGATTATTTACAAAATTTTGTTTCTTTTTAATAGGTTTAATAATATTATCTTGTAGTGATACAGTTACAAATATTGATATTCCAAAAAAATATCATATTATACCTATGAAAATTGGAGCCAAATTAGTTTATAATTATACATATTCTACTATTGGTAAAATTAATGACTTCGATACAGTTTGCGTAACTCGAATCGATACATTATTTTCTGTAATAAATAACAAATGGCTACCAGTTTACAAAATAGATAACCCAATAGATAATTTTAACGGTTTTTATGAATTGGACAGCATTTTATATAAAGGTTGGATTGTAAAAGACACTTTGATGAAGGAAATCATAAAATTAAATATTTATGATTTAACAAAATCAAGCACCGATTATACTTCTTATAAAAATGTATCCTATTATAAAGGGCAAAAACCATATCTAGGTTCAAAATATGCACAATTCCCAACAGCATATTATTTCGAAGAATTGATGAATAATAAGTATTATACAAGTGTTTATGTGGATAGTATTGGATTGGTTTATTATCAGGAACTTAATTATTCAAATGGAACTATTCTAAAAGAATATATACTTCATAACGTAATTAAATAAGTATTATAAATTTTATCACAATGACTAAAATTCTGGAATTTCTTATAAATATTTAGATTGAACCCACCTTAAAGGTGGCTCCATCTTGTAAATTCTTGGTAGGTCAAGCATCCCTGCTTGACCATCTTAAAATTGCACAGACATTCCTGTCTGTGCTTGTAAAAAAGCTATACTAAATTTCTAGAATTTCTTATAAATATTTAGATTGAACCCACCTTAAAGGTGGGCTCCATCTTGAAAATTCTTGGTAGGTCAAGCGCCCCGCTTGACCATCTTAAAGTAGCACATCCTTTAGGTTGTGCAAAATCA
>CAIWET010000558.1 GCA_903911805.1 uncultured Ignavibacteria bacterium
AAACAATATTCAAAGATACTAATAACATTCATTTTTTACAATTAATTAAGTATAAAAAAACAATTTTTGCATCATCTTACCAAGGAATTTATTTTTTTAATGATAATAAATGGGAAAAGTTTGTATTTAATTCATATGATTTTAGTTATAGCAAATTAAAAGTAATTGAAGATAAATTATACATATTTGGTGGAAGTGTTAATTATGTATATGACGAAATAGATAAAACATTTCAAAAAATAAAATTTTATCGACAGCATTACTCAAATGTTAATGATATTTTAAAAATTGATAATAAATTATTAGTTGCGACTTATGAAGGAGTTTTTATTTCATTTGATTATGGAAATACGTGGAATGAAAGAATTTTAGGATTGCAATTAAATGAAGTTTTATTTTTATCTGTTAAAGGTAATTATATTTTTGCATTTACTAAATGGCATGGTGTTTTTAGGGCAAATATTTTTGATATTACTACTGATGTATCAGAAATGAAAATTTCTAAAGATGCCTCTTCTATCTCCCCAAATCCTGCAAGCGAATATATAGAAATTTCTTTGTCCCCCGCTGGCGGGGGAAGGGGGTGGACTCCTGAGATTTATAATATCTTCGGAGAGAAATGCACCTCGACTGACCTTTCCCGAGAGGAATCAGGAAAAGTCCTCCCCACTGGGGAGGATTTAGGTGGGGTTTTAAAGATTGATATTTCCAATCTACCAGCTGGAGTGTATTTCATCAAGATTGGTGATAGATTTGAGAAATTTGTTAAATTGTAGCACATCCTTTAGGTTGTGCCATATAATCTTCATTACATTATTTTGCTATGCAAAATGAACAAGCTAAAGCATGTTCTACCGAAATGGAAATGTTGAGAAGTTTATAAAAATGTAGGAAGCGATGGAGTTCACCTAAAGGTGGGCTCCATCTTTGGAGTTGGCTTCGATACGATGCTATCGCATCTACTTAAGCCAACGGCTGTAATGCGGTCACCAGAGTAGATTCCGAAGGAATCGTATCTAAATGACCAAAGAAAGATGGTTTCAACATTAATTGCGAAATAACCATTAGAAATATTTAATGTAATCCTTCGTTGTGTTTCGGATGAAAGAATTTTATTTGAGCAAGCAGGGGAGCTTGTTCTTCTTGTGAATTTATATTATTAGATTTGAGGGGAAAATGAGATTTAAATTAAATAGATATTTATTGATATTTCTGGTTTTAATTTTTGCTGAAACAAATCTTCTTTCCGAATTAAAAGATAGAGTTTTGGTGGTGAGAAATATCAATAGCCCAATATCGATTTCAGTATCTAATTATTATATGGCACAAAGGAATATCGATAAAGTTATTGATATTAATTGCGTAGATGCGGCTCTCAGTTCTAATAATGAAAATATTGATTATAATAATTATCTTCAGAAAATAGAAAATCCAATTAAAGAATATTTATCAAATCATTCAGAAATCGACTATATTGTTCTTACCAAAGGTATTCCAATTAGATTGATTAATGTACCTAATGGACCCTGGGGTGGCTTATATTCAGCAGATAGTTATATTGCAGGGATTGAATACAACAAAATCCATAAAACTCAGATTGTACTTATCAGCGATATTAATTATGGTGCGGAATATAAAGGAGAAGCACTTGCTAACAGATTTTGGAATAGTTCAGAACGTTTTTCTCATTCAAAATTTGGTGGATATCTTGTTACAAGACTTGATGGATATACCGAGAATGATGCAAAATCTTTAGTAGATAGAGCAATAAAAGCTGAAATTGCACTTGATTCAATTTCACCCAAAAATGTGATTCTCTTAGATGAATGCCCAGCTTATGGTAGTACAAGTTTGGCTGATGTGCCTTATTCTATTACAAAAAATCAAACTGATAAAGATACATTACGAATAACTGCTGAAAGTGCTTATGGATCGTTTAATTCTGATTTGCAATTAGCATATAATAATTTGAGTAATCAAGGAATTCCGACAACATTAGAAAATACTGAGCTTTTCACGAATGCTCTGTCAAATCTGATGGGTTATTGCTCCTGGGGAAGTAATGATGCAAAATTTGTATTATCAACTTATAATTCTTTAACATTTTCATTTGGTGCAATTGGAGAAACAGCCGTTTCAACAAGCGCCAGAACTTTTTTGCCAACAACTGGAGGCCAATCCTTGGTTGCTGATTTAATCAATCAGGGAATTACTGGAATGAAGGGCTATGTCAATGAACCATTACTTCAAGCGATTGCTTCTCCTAGTATTTTATTCGATAGGTATTCAAAAGGATGGACTTTAGCTGAGAGTTTTTATGCTGCTTCAAATTTAATAAAATGGCAGGATATCGTAATCGGTGACCCAATTGCAACGGCATATCCTTTATTTATAAATTCAGTAAATGATAATCTCGATGAGCTAAATTTGAATGAATTGAATCAAATTCTTAAAAATGATGATATAAATTCAAGAATTTCAATTTATTCTTTATCTGGAAAATTACTAAAGGAATTATCAACAATAGATTTTAATGATATCGAATTTTTTAATGAATTTAATTCAGGCGTTTATATATTAATAATTAATAATTCAAGTGCAAAAAAAGCTTATAAAATCATTAAATAAGCCAAAATAATCCAATATAATTCTCTGACTAGTCAAGTTATGAATTACTATTTAGTCAAAATTTATTCTTTGGTAAATGGTACAATTTTGGTAATTTGTTTTTCTTAATTGTGAATGATTTTGATATAAATATTTTCATTATGAAGCAAAAGCTAAAAATTATCATATTACTCTTTATAATAGCTAACTCATTGTACTCAAAGAACAGTGAAAAAAAAGTAGCTGATGCTGATGCATTATTCAATATGTCATTCGATGAATTACTTAATATTAATGTGGCTTCCAGCTCTTTTATTCGTATTGATAAAATCAAAGAACCAGCTTCTGTAACAACAATTACAGCAGAAGATATTGCAATTACACCAAGTAGAAATCTATATGATTTGCTTGAGGTTTATGTTCCAGGAGCGATTTGGATGACTCATTATGATGGTCCGCATATTGGAATTAGAGGTATAATTAATCAAAGAAATGATAAAATATTACTATTAGTTAATGGTAAAAATATGAATTTCAAAGCTCATAATGGAGCTACTTCAGAGCTTGAAAATTGGGATTTATCTGATATCGAAAAAATTGAAATTATTCGTGGTCCTGGCTCTGTGATTTATGGTCCTGGAGCTGTGGAAGCTGTAATCAACATTACGACCAAAAATTCTAATACTGGAAATACAAGTGCTTCTTTAGGAGCAAATTATCCTTATCAATCCAAATCAGGAATCTTTTCAATTAATCATCAAATTAATGATAATATAAAATTATTTGCGTTTGCAAGTGTTGTAAAAACAATGGGTTTTTATCCTGACAAAGGATATTATATCGGTGGAAATACAAGCTATTATGACTTAGAAAAAGACAAAGCTCCATTGCCATATCAGGATTTTTTAATTGATTCCGAAGAAAAGCCTCAAATCAAAGCACATATTCAGCTCGATTTTGGCGAAAATACTAGCTTTTGGGCGAGATATACACGAGCTGGTACAAATGTTAATGGAATTTCTTTCAAATTGAGATATCAAACTGGTTTCGATCCTGATACATTTTATACACTAACCAAACCATACAATTTCAATCAGTCAAAAAATGAGCAATTTGTTGCTGCAATCAATAATAATTATCAATTTGGGGATAATTATACTTTAAATACTTTTTTATGTTTTGATTCAGAAAATAATTCCAGAGCTCAGGATTATATTCAACTTCATCCAAAACCTTGGGCACCACCTGACCCAATTATGCAAATGCTCGAAGACCCACAAAGTTTGAGAAATAGATATTATGCAGTTTCCGAATCAGAAATACAGCTCAGAATGCTATTAACAAAGGATTACAACAGTGATTTGTCGCTGGCAATCGGTTACGAATATTCATATAATTTCTGGGGAAAAAGTTGGTTTAAAGAAGACGGATATATTCGATTAGGTGACAATTGGAATATTTTATCAGATAAAAATTCTCCAGCTTATGGTTGGAAGAATTACTTCGGTACAGATTCAAACGATACTTATTTTGTTGGCGATGGTTGGGGCACAAATACGATTTCGATATTCGGCGAAGCTAATTACAAAGTAAATAATGATCTTACCTTGATTGCATCTGGTAGATTAGATAAAGATGATTACTCTGATTTAATATTTTCGCCAAGATTAGCTTTAATTTATGGGTTTGACGATTGTAATTTCTTCAAATTAATACTTCAACGAAGCGTTAGAATGAATACTGCTGAGGAATTGTTTATCCAACATAATAAAAATAAACCGCTTGAAGACGAACATTTAGGAAACATTGAATTGATATTTACAAAATTGCAAAGTTCCAACTTTGTTCTTAATATTTCTTCATTCATTAGCTGGCTTGACGTTCTCACCTGGAAAGATAATTTAAGGACAACATTGATGTCTGGCAAACTTAATCTTTGGGGGATAGAATTAGAATCCAGATATCACAATGATTATTTTGATATAATTTTCAATCACGCATATATAAAACAATTGTCCTGGCATTTAGAACCTGGTGTGAATCAATCAGGAATCAGTTATTCCGATTATTACACTCCAATTGCTGGAAATGTTCTTACAAGCATTGGAAACGATTTGAATAATTGGTCAAACAACACTACAAAGCTTATAATGAATTTCAAAATAATTGATGATGTATTGTTATTCCATATTGACAGTAGATTATATTGGGGTTTCCAAGGAGCTCAAGATGGTCAGGAAATGATGAGAAGAGCACTTACAGGAAGCAAAGATAGTGCAAATACAGCAAATATTTTGAATATAATAGCAAAATACGATGCTTATGGACCAGATTTTAGATTGAACGCATCAATTCGATTTAATCCTATTAAAAATCTAACAATTTCGTTAAATGGGATGAATTTAGTTGATTTAACTCATAACCGTAGAATAAAATATGATACTGGCTCAAAAGAGCAATATCAGAATTTATCATTAAATTATTTAATTAAAAGTTCAATGATAGTTGAGCCATTAAGTTTGGGATTGGGATTAACATATAACTTCTAAAAAATTAGATTTTATCATATTCTAGCATAATGAATTTTTCTCCAAATTGCTTTGTTGAAATTAATTTAAAATTTTTGGTAAATGAAATTGATTTCGAAAAAAGAGGAATACCATTGCCAATCGCTACTGATTTGATAAATATATAAATCTTATCAATCAAGTTATTTTCGAGAAAAATAGTATTAATCTCAGAACCACCAACAAGCCAAATATCTTTACCTGCTTGATGTTTTAACTTATTAATCAATTCAATAAAATTATCATTAACAATATTAACATATTCATTTTTTGGGAAATTATTATTTCTCGAAAAAACATAATTTGTTTGATTTTTATATGGGAATTCATCAAAAGCTAAAATATCTCTATAAGTTTTTCCACCCATAATTGTAATATCAATAGTATCAAGAAAATCATTATAACCAAAATCGAGGTCATCATTGCCTTCGGTAAGCCAATCAAGATTTCCGTCTGGTCTTGCAATAAAACCATCTAAAGATTGAGCAATATATAAAATTATTTTTTTCATTTTATTATTCTTCACAATTATTAAAATTATCTTTTTTGTCATTCCGCACTTGATTCGGAATCTACTCTGGTGACCGGTTTTAGCTGTTGGCTTAATTAGATGCGAAAGCATCGTATCGAAGCCAACTCCAAAGATGGAGCCCACCTTTAGGTGGACCCCATCATTTAATCTAAATTTTCTTCAGTCAGATGTCAGACACCTCAAAGGTGTCTGACATCTTTTTGGACTACAATTTAATAAATTTCTCAAATTTATCTCCAATCCTGATGAAATATACTCCTGGAGCAAGATTAGAAATATCAATCTTGAAATTCCCCTCTTGAGGGGAGGCATCACGAAGTGATGACGGGGTGGATATCTTCTCTCCGAAGATGTTGAAGATTTCAATTTCGTCCATAAGGGCAGGTTTAGAACCTGCCCCTACATTTATTTCAATATAATCACTTGCAGGATTAGGGGAGATTATTGTTGAATTATCCTCTTGAGCAGCTTCAGAAACATCTGTTATTTCATTAATATCGTAGAATCTTACATAATTTTCAGTTCTGATAAAAAAGCCTCTGTTGTCCCAAGTAATCCGCAAATCTTTCAAAGTTTCTTTAGGATTTATATTAATCGTTTTAATTTTTCTATAAGTATAAGAATCCAATATTTCAATAGTATTATTAGTAAGGCAGATTATATAATTATCATTTCTTGAAAATATTATCTCCTTTATCCAATAATCTAAATTAGAAGATTGATAAGGATAAATTAATTTATCCTTATAAACTGTTGAATATAATGTATTATCATTTGTGCCAATAAATCTATTTGAACCATTTGCCAATGTTAAATGATATTTCATTTCTTTTTCAGCGTCATAGTCATAGGAATAATGTTTATCAATTGTAGCATTTTTATCTTCAAAATAATCATAATATTCTAACAAATAATCAGCACTAGATATTACACTACTATTATAATTCCCTATAGCCCAATATTTCATTCCATTTACCAATATTCTTGACATATTATCATCATAAACTATCGAATAAAAATAACCACCTCGAATATATTTCACTCTATCTTTTGCTCTTAATATTCCAACTCCACTCATATTAATATCAACATATTGACTGCTTCCAGTATATGCATCTAAATCATTATAATACTCTAGAAATAATTCATTTTCCATTGAATAATCTACAATCGTTTCTTTAGTATATCCATTGATGCTTAATGAATCTTCATATGAATTTAATAATTTTTCTGTTTTTATATCAAATACGTCATAAAATAGCTTTTTATAATTATTTTTTACATTCTTATAACTTTTATAAATTGAAGCTTTAAAATCTTTTGAAATATTTCTAAAATTTGTAGTCAAAGAATCCTGAATCTTAATAACAGGACTCAGAACTTTTCTAAATTGCAAATTTCCATTATAATCAAATTGGGAATAAGTTAAATCAGCAGTTAAAGTATAAAAGTAATTCTCGTTTTTTGGAGCTGCAAAATTAATAATTTTACTTTGGCCAATATAAATTTCTTGATATTCACCTTTATCAACCCATTGAGAAAAAGAATTCAGATAGGATAAGCAAAATAATACACAGTATAAAAATAGCTTTATAGCTTTCATTAGAAATACTCCTTACAATGTTTAAAATAAGTATTATCTATTCTATAAAATTATCCTTTCATTTTTGCAACAAAACTTTTATTAAAATTACATAATATTGAATTAATATGCAAATTTTTTAAAATTAAATCTACACAATCTTT
This sequence comes from uncultured Ignavibacteria bacterium, assembly GCA_903911805.1. Lineage (GTDB taxonomy): Bacteria > Bacteroidota > Ignavibacteria > Kapaibacteriales > UBA2268 > CAIWET01. The sequence continues at coordinate 7,453 of CAIWET010000558.1, forward strand.
TCAAATGAATTAATTATTAACATCTCCCAAACTTCTCATATCTATCACTAATCCTGATGAAATACACTCCAGGAGAAAGATTGGAAATATCGATCTTTAAGCCCCTCCCTTCAAGGGGAGGGGTTTGGGGTGGGGCGTCTTGAACATTCAAGGTGGAGCCCACCTCAAAGGTGTCGGACATCTTTTTGGACTACATCTTAATAAACTTCTCAAATCTATCTCCAATCCTGATAAAATACACTCCCGGAGCAAGATTAGAAATATCGATCTTTAAGCCCCTCCCTTCAAGGGGAGGGGTTTGGGGTGGGGCGTCTTGAACTTCTCCAAAGATGTTGAAGATTTCGTAGGACACACCCCCTTGCCCCCTCTTGATAGAGGGGGAATCAAGAGATATTTCTATATAATCACTTGCGGGATTGGGAGAGATTGAAAATGAATAATTCGAATTATTAGAAGGTTGGCTATTTTCTACATCAGTAGGATGAATAGATGTATCTAAGTTATGAAATACAAAACTACCGACAATTCCACCTTCTCTGAAGATTGTTAAATGCTTTTGGCTTAAAATCCATTTATTATTAAATGTATCTACTACTATACTTTTAATATTACCAAATAAATAATCACTATTTGTATATGTTATCCAATTTGTACCATCGTATTTAGTTATTGCTTGATCACTTCCAATCCACAAGTTGCCCCATTTGTCTGTATGCAATGCAGTTATTAAATCAGAAGGCAAACTACTATTTGATTTTGTAAAAAGTGTCCATGTTTGAAGTGTATTATCTAGTTTTGCCAATCCATTTCCTGTACCACACCATACATTATATGAGCTGTCTATTGTCAAACAAGTAATACTATCGTGAGGTATTAATGAATTATTTGAATTATAATTTGTAATATTACCATTTTGGAATTTAATTGCTGTTCTATGTGAAGCACTGTCACAAATCATCCATATAGAATGATCATTGGGTTTAACATCTATAGTTAATATTGTATTTGAAGGTAGGTTTGTGTTCGATTTATTAAAATATACCCAATTTGAATCATTTTTAAAAAAATTCTTTATAGTATCAAACTTTTCTCGTTTACAAACACCAGAATCTGTTGCCACCCACATTGTATTTCCATCATTGATTAATGAGAAGACTTTCCAAGAAGGTAAATTATATCCTTTACCTTTTGGAATTTGAATAGATGTGCAATAATAATTCGTATCAAAAAGTAAAATACCCATATGTTTCATAACTACAAATAAATTGTCATTAAAAAAAACGGATTCATATGCAGCCTCTTTAAACCTCCAATCTGCTTTGAGGTCCTTCCAATTATTTACAAACACTCCTAAATCTGAATTTATTATTATATGATTTTTACTTGTTATATCTAATGAATTAAGCTTAAAAGTATCTTTTTTGTAAATATCAATATCCTTTTGAATATACCATTCATTGCTGTATGTATTGCAACTTAACGCTATAATCAATATTAAAATAATTTTTTTCATTTTTTTCTCCAAAATGTAATATTCACATTTTTAAATTAATTCATTTTGATTGAAAAAGTAATAATATTTTTAATAGAATCAAAGCTTTAATCAAAAAAACAAATAATTTTTTAAGAATTGTGTAAGAATTTCTTCTCAGATATTAAGTTTTTTACACACTTTTTATGTGTTTATGTAAATCTAAATCTTCAAAAACTTCAATATTTTATTACCAATTTTTAGGAAATAAATGCCTGTCGGCAAATAAGAAATATCGATATTAATCTCATTTCCAATGGAACTATTTGAATTTAACTGGTCACTGAGCCTGTCGATGTGTTCACCTAAAATGTTAAAAATTGATATGTCATTTGATTGAGCTAATGATTCGCAATTTAATTTGATTCTTAATATCTCATTCTTTTCATTGATTTGAATACATTCTTCTTGATTTTCTTCAATTACATCTGATAAAAATGGAGGATTAGTCCACTGAATAAATCTATACTCAGGTAAATTATACAAGTAATATTCAATGTCATCTGTTCTAAATCTTTTATTAAAGTGTATTGTCATACAAGGCTTTGGATAAAATCCTTCATCCCATCTGTTATTACATACATCAGATTGCCTATGTAATAAAAATTCACCAAATTCTTGAGTGATTTTATTGAACATTAAATAATAATCATAATAGTTAACAGTATCAATATCCTTTAAGTATGCTCCATAACCATCTGGAATTGAATCTTTAAAAATAAATTTAGTAAATCCTATAGTCCAGGTTCCTCTTTGGTACCTATCACCATAAGTAGGCGAATCTTTACATGTATCCTCAGCTATTAAATCAGGATTTTCTCCTTTACCTCCCCATAATAGATCAAGACAACTTCTATTTATATTTACTTTGGGGTAGTTTGTTTGCCACTTCAATCTATATGATGGAATCGAACGTATAAATTTATTTATATCATAAACTCTGTTAAAACCATCAATATAAATATTAAAACAAGGTAGTTTATAAAATGCATAATCGTTATCGAAATTAACAATATCTGTAGCTCTTTTAAAGGATAATTTACCTAAACCATCTTGCATAATTTTAAAGTTAATAAAAATATCTGGATAAGTTAAAGAATCAATATTCTCAATATAGAAAGTATCATTTAAATTCATTGAATCTTTAAAGAAATACTTAGTAAATCCAATAGTCCAAGTACCTCTCATAAAGCTTCTTTGAAAGTCGGGTGAATTTTTGCAAGTATCAATCATAATGCTATCAGGATTAAATCCCTGGCTCCCGTAAATCAATTTCAGACAAGGATTAGTATCACTAAAAGCTGAAATAGTTCCTAAAAACAAAACTATTAATACAAATAAAAATACTATAAACTTTTTCATCGGGATTACCCTTAATTTTTTATATGCTACTTAAAATATCTTCAGATGTCAGACACCTCAAAGGTGTCGGACATCTTTTTGGATTACAATTTAATAAATTTTTCAAATTTATCACCAATCCTTATGAAATACACTCCAGGAGCAAGATTGGAAATATCAATCCTTACTTCCCCCTCCCCCACGGGTAGGGCTAGGGTGGGGTTCTTTTCCCCAAACACATTATAAATTTCAAAGGACTCCAACAAGGGTAAAGCAAGCCTTACCCCTACATTTATTTCTATATAATCACTTGCTGGATTTGGCGAAATTAATAATCTATTTTGTAAATTTTCTGATACTCCTACTATTTTTGGTTTTAATAATGCTGTCCCGGTAAATATAAGATTATTTGAACTTGTTGATAATGGATAACAACGTGTGTTAATACTAAATTCTAAACTATTCGAATTTCTATTAACGAAATATAAATTATATAAATTTTTATCCCATTCTGGATAATAGAATAGAATAAATTTATTGTTACCTGTAAAATTTACATAACCTGACCCTTTAGGAGATATTGTTTTAGAATTAAGTTGCAATTTGAAAGACTCAGTGCTAAAAATATTAGCTTCGTATGGATTTATTGTTAAACAACCAACAAATTTATCATCCCAAGAAAATTTTATATCATCGAATATAATCCCTGTAACTCCATTTAAATCAAATCTCTTGATTTCTGTTAAAGATTCTGTTTCCCAAAGAGTGAGGTAATAATTTCCTCCAGTTTCACTACTATGACTAGCTGTTGCTAATTTACTACCAGAATGTGAGATTTTTATTAATGAAAAAATATCATTAAATATCTTTGATGAGAGTTTATTTGTCTTTAAATCAAGTGTAATTATTGAACTCCTAAGAGATTTAGTAAATGGCACATAAAATAATTTTGAATCATCTAAACTCATATCCGCATCTTTAACATTATTAATGATTTTATGAATTTTTTCCGTTTTTAAATCCCAAATATATAAATTACCATCTTCGCTACCTAAAGCTCCAATCGTAAGTAAAAAATTCCCTGATGGTGAAAGATAGAAATTATTTGTAAAAGTCAAAATTTGACTTGTTTCATAATCAAAAGTAGAAACAAAACTACCATCAGAAGAGCGATATTTGCTGATAGTATTTCCACCAGCCAAATAAATAAATTCTCCATCTTTAGAGAATTGAGCATAAGAACCTCCAATATCCTTTTCCCAGGCAATTTCGTATTCCTGAGAAAAGAGACTTGTACTTGCTAAAAATAGCACCACGATAAACATTAATTTTTTCATTTTAAAACTCCTTCATCTAATTCAAATATTCCATTATATTATTAAAAATAAATGTAAATATTTCTATTAACAAATTACAAGATATTTTTTTTAAAACCAAGAAAATTAAACACTTATTTTGTACAATTGCCAAAAATTAAATATTAATATATAATATTTTCAAGTATTTATATTCTATACAACTTTATTAATTACAA
>CAIWET010000559.1 GCA_903911805.1 uncultured Ignavibacteria bacterium
AAGGAAGTCAAAATGACAAAATTAAACAAAATAATCGCAATGGCATTTGCCATCTTATTCATCACAAGCATCAGTGCTTTTTCTCAAACTTTTAAAATTGATGGACCAAAAAGTTGGTTAGGCTGGGAAGGCACAAAAGTAACAGGAAAACATAACGGTACAATTGCAATTCAATCAGGAAGCATCACAAAAAATAAAGAAAATTACACAGGTACATTTGTAATTGATATGAACTCAATAGTTGACGAAGATTTAAAAGATGCTTCTTATAATGGAAAATTAATCGGTCATTTAAAATCAGATGATTTCTTTTCAGTAGCAAAATTTCCAACTTCTACTTTAGAAATTACTAAAATGGAAGCATTTTCTGATAAATTTGGCGCTACTCATAAAGTATTTGGTAAATTAACTATTAAAGGCGTTACTAACGAAGTAAGCTTTCCAGCAAAAGTAACAGTTAATGGTAATAATTTCCAGGCATCTGCTGAAATCACAATCAATAGAACTAAATGGGGTTTGAAATATGGTTCAGGTAGTTTCTTTGATAATTTAGGTGATAAAGCTATCAGTGATGATATTAAATATAATGTAAATATTGTTGGTAGCAAATAATCTAACAAAATATTATTTTTTATAAAATCCTGTTAAATAAGAATTTAGCAGGATTTTTTTGTTAAAACTAAGATACATTTTAGCTTGATTAAAGAAATAATTATGAATCATTAAAATTAAATCTTGTTAAAATACGTCAAGAAATATATGTTTAATTGCAATAATTGTTTTAATATAAATTTATGGAGATCTCAATGTCTTTAACAAAAAAATTCTCAACATTAGCAATTGCTCTTCTAATTGTATCATCAATCAATTTATTAGCTGATACATATAGAATTAATGGACCAAAAAGTTGGTTAGGTTGGACTGGAAAAAAAGTAACTGGCGCTCATAATGGCTCTGTTGCAATTAAAAGTGGTTACATTAATGTTACTGGCGCTCAGTTCAAAGGTTCATTTGCTATTGATATGAAAACTATTGCAAACGACGACATTCAAGATGCAAAATATAAAGCTGATTTAGTAAAACACTTAGTTGGTGAAGAATTCTTTAATGTTGAAAAATTCCCAACAGCTACTTTTGAAATCAGCAAAATGGAACCTTATACTGACCAATGGGGTGCTACTCATAAAGTATTTGGCAAATTAACTATCAAAGGTGTTCCTGGTGAAATTAATTTCCCAGCTAAAGTTGTTATGAATGGTAATGATTTTACTGCATCTGCTGAATTTATTCTCGACAGAACAAAATGGGGTTTAAAATACGGTTCTGGTAGCTTTTTCGATAACTTAGGCGACAAAGCAATTGAAGATAATATGAAATTCAATGTTAATCTTGTTGGCGCAAAATAATAGAAGAAACATTCAAAAAAAAGCCGTCTGAATCATTTTCAAACGGCTTTTTTTATTATGCTAAATTGCTTGGAGCTCTTAATGTAATGATTGTCAATTCAGGTTTTACTCCAATTCTAACTGGAGTACCAGTAGTCCCTAAACCTCTATTTACATATAAATACTGTTCCTTTGAAGAATAAAGACCTGCCCATTCATCATATGTGTATTTAGCTGGAGTATATGTTTCACCAAATAGTTCTATTGCAACTTGTCCACCGTGAGTGTGACCTGATAATGTCAAATCAGCATTATATTTACCAATAATACTCTTTCTCCAATTCATAGGGTCGTGACATAATAAAATAGTTGTGTCATTTTTATCTAATCCAGCGAACGTTTTATCAAAGTCAGCAAAATTCGTTTTATAACCAGTATTATCGCTTCCAGCTACTTGAATTTTTGCACCCATAACCTTTACTATTCTATTTTCATTGATTAATAAATCAATATTTGCTTCTTTTAATGATTTAATTAAAAATGTGTGCTCTTCTGAATTCATATAATGGTCGTGATTACCCAAACATCCAAAAGTGCCAAAAGTAGATTCTATCCTTTTTATATCGTTTAAAATTAGAGGCAATTCATTTGGATTGAAATTGACAAAATCACCAGTTAGCATTACAAAATCTGGCTTATGAGAATTTATCAGATAAACGGTATCTTTAAATAATTTAGGAGAATAGAATGAACCAGCGTGAATATCAGAAACTTGAGCAATTTTCAATCCATCAAGATGGAATGGAAGATTCTTCATTGGTATTTCAATATATTTAATCTCTAAGTTGTTGGTGGTTGTTAACATCCCATTACCTACCATAAGAAAAGGAACGCCAGCCATTGCCCATCCTGCAGTTTCTATGAATTTCCTTCTATTATCATTCAAAGGTTCAATAAAAGTTGGAGTCTTATCATCAATTAAATTATTTTTTCTAATTTTTTGAAATATTTTTTTTGAGAATTGAACGGATTTATTTAAAAGTAAAACTGGAGCTATTACTAATTTTGGGAGATACCATATTGCTGTAACAATATAAATCACTTTAATAAATTCGTTTGGAACATTATTAATACTTCTTAAATATAATCCAATTGCACTTAAAACAAACATTATTCCAAATAATATCCATCCTGCTTTTGAATAATTTATATTCTTATTCCATTTATTTATATATTTTGCCCAAGCCCTTACTACTAAATAATCCATTAAAAGCAGAATCGATGCCATTAATATTAAATATGGGATAAATTGTTTTGTATCCATCAACTTCTCATAAATTTATACAATTTTATTATAAATTAACGTTTTTATATGTAGTTTTGTTTCAGTAACTAATAGATATAATGGCAAACACACCTTCAACAATGTTAGAATTGGGAACTATTGCCCCTGATTTTAATTTATATAATCCACTTACAAATGCAATGGAATCCTTAAGTAATATTAAAGCTGAAAAGGCAACTTTAGTAATGTTTATTTGTAATCATTGTCCTTTTGTAATTCATATTAATAATGAATTAATAAATTTATACAATGATTTTTTTCCTCAAGGAATTGCATTTGTGGCAATTAGCTCTAATGATCCAATAAATTATCCTGACGATGCACCTGATAAAATGGCTATTCAAGCAAAAACTTTAGGTTATCAATTTCCATATTTATTTGATGAAACTCAAGAGATAGCAAAAGCTTATAAAGCAGCTTGTACACCTGATTTTTTTATGTTTGATAAGGATTTAAAACTTGTTTATCGTGGTCAGTTGGATGATTCTCGTCCAGGAAATAATATTCCTGTTTCCGGAATAGATATAAGAAAGGCACTTGATTCAATTTTAGCAAATAAAGAAATTAATTTCAATCAAAAACCAAGTATTGGTTGCAATATCAAATGGA
>CAIWET010000560.1 GCA_903911805.1 uncultured Ignavibacteria bacterium
ATAAAAATATAGCAAAAAAAAATCCAGAGAATCACAAAATATATGATTTCTGGATTTTAAAGATTGATATTAATGCATCATAATTGAATATTATGCATTAACAATGTGAGATTAGAATTGAATTGCCTGCTTAAAATCTATATGGGGCCAGGTATTCCAAGTATTACCAAATAAATAATCACCATTGGTGACTTTTGCGCCAGCTGCTAATTGAAATGTTTCACATAAATTCCAAATTATCATCGGATTTAACTCGACAAAAGCATTCATATTCTGGTCAGGCATATAATCTTTACGGTTTGCAGGTATATCTTCCGTGCTGAAAGGGAAAATATTGGCTCCCATTTTCAAATAGTAATCAAAATTACCAATTGCTTTGCCTTGCAGAGCCACATTAACATTAATTCCGAACCCTTTGGAATAGACCGCCATCTGAGGGGCAATGACCGGAATATCAATCATCATACTTCTATCAAGTTTTGAGGTTGGGGCATATTCAAAATAGAGATTTGTATAGAAATTTAACCTCTCGTTAACATTAAGATTCTCTTCATAACCAATTCTGAAGGAAAATAATTGTGGAATTGAGAATTCGGGAGATATAAAACCGCCGGCTCCTTTGTTTTGGACCAATTTAAGTAGGGGAGTGGGGTAATTTAATCCAGCAAAGAATGAAAGATCTTTATTCGGGAAGGAATATTTTAGATCAAATGATGGCGAAACGAACATTGCTAATGGGTGAAATTTGATAGAATAGTTATCGGCAATGCCAACTTCGGAGAATGACATCAATCTTAAGTCCATTTTTTTAGTATTAATGGTTGAGGCATTATCCCAGTAGCTGAATGAATGATTTGCAAACGCAAAAAATAGCGCAAAAATTATAATTATATTTTTCATATTATTTACTCCTTACCCATTTAGCAGTTACGGGAGCGTGATCGGATTCATTTCTATACTTTTGTAAGGCTTGGTGAGAGTTTTCAATCCAAGGGGAAGATGCAAAAAGGTAATCTAAAGTTCTATCCCAGAAAGATTTAGGTAAAGTAGTGTGGGTGAAGTAACTACTTTGGTTCAAGAAGTATTTATTGAGATCCATTGAGCAATTAAAATCGTCGAATAGAGGTTGAAGCCAGCTCATTTCGGGCAAATAATTGCTACCGTCTTTATGGAAAGGGGTATCATTTATGCGGTGATAATGTTCGGAGCTGCACATATCTTCGTCGCAATAGTCGCTAGAGTCCGAGTTAGGTGGTAATAAGTTAAAGTCACCACCGGTAACGAATTGGATACTCTTGCTTTTGAATTCTTTTAGTAAATCATAGTAGATTTGAACTTGAACTTTCTTAGTTCCATCAGTAGAAAAGGCAGAAATATGCGTATTAATAGCTCTAAAATATGTGCCGTCAGGCATTTGAACATCTCCGTAAATGATATTTTCCCTATCGTAGAAGATTGAGGTTAGATAATCAATGTCGCCACGTTCAGGCAAGATGATAAAACCAGGATTTTTAATTGGCCATCTGGATAAAATGGCATTTCCAACATTCATCCTGCCCAATCCATCACTAGCGATGAATTGTGAACTCCATTGGGAACCATATAGGGAATATTTGAAGTAAGATTTGTCTAATAAATATTGCAATTCGTCAATATAGCCAGTTCTTTTAGACTTGGAATCAACTTCCTGAAGGAAAACAATATCGGGTTGTTCAGCTTCTAATACCTTTACAATAGCATCTAAAGCGCCAAAAATCTCGTCGTTTGTGTAAATAGTTCTGTCGGAGCAAGCATCAGCAAACCAAAGGATTTGCGAACCTATACCAAATCGGATATTGAAAGTCATAACTTTAATTGTATCTTTATTGGGATAGTCGGGTTTAGTCGTTCTAGAATTAAAGAACTGACATTGGGGATTATTTTCGAAATTATCTACAATTGGCTCCTGACAAGCAGAAAGCAATATTAATGAAATTGCGAAAAAAAGTGTATTAATTAGTTTCATCTAATTCTCCTGTAATATTTGACCACTCTTCATATTTCAAATTAAGCAAAATTTTTAAATTATCATAATCTTTTTGTTTTTTTCTTGAAATTTCTAAGTTAGAGAAGAAATCAGGATTCTCGAATTCTTTTTCCATAATCGAGACATTCTCTTCTATTTCAAAGATTTCTTCTTCCAATTTAGTTAATAATTTTTTTAATCTATTTTGTTCTTTATAATTTTGTTTTTTGTCGAGCCATTCTTTTTTATTTGTTGAGGAATTTTCAGATTGAGCTCTTGATTCAGCTTGCTTTCTTTCTAATTCTTTTATATTGTCTAGCTGAATTTTATCTAGAAAATAATTAATATCTCCGAGATATTCTTTTATTTCTTTATTTTTGAAATATAAGGTTTTATCTGTTAAACCTTGAAGAAAGTCAATATCGTGGGAAACGATAATTGCAGTTCCTTTGAATTCAATTAACGCATTTTTAAGGATATCTTTTGAACGCATATCCAAGTGATTTGTTGGTTCATCAAGTATTAAAAGATTAATTGGCTGAAGTAGCAATTTTGCTAATGCTAATCTTGATTTTTCGCCACCAGAAAGCACTTTTACTTTTTTCATTTGAGCTTCACCTGAAAAGAGGAATGCTCCAAGAAGTGACCTGATTCTTGTTCTGATATCGCCAATAGCTGCTTTTTCAATAACACCAAAAACAGTATCATCAGCATCTAATAATTCTGCTTGATGCTGAGCAAAATAACCAATTTGGACATTATATCCGAGTTCCATTTTGCCATAATATCCTTCTAATCCTGCAATGATTTTGGATAATGTGGTTTTACCTTCGCCATTTTTTCCGACAAAAGCAATTTTTTCTCCACGACCAACTTGGTAATTGATATTATTAAGAACCTGAAGTTCACCATAAAATTTTGAGAGATTGATGATATCGCAAACAGTTTTTCCAGACTCTTTACATTCCGGAAAGGAAAACTTTAGTGCAGAATTATCTTCTTCTTCTAATTCAATTCTTTCGATTTTATCTAATTGCTTTATTCTTGACTGAACACGAGTAGCTAAAGTTGCCTTTGAACGAAATCTTTCAATAAATTTTTCAGTTTGAGCAATTTGTTTTTGTTGATTTTCGAAAGCAGATAATTGATTTTGCTTTTGTTCTTCTCTGGCAATTAAAAATAAGTTATATGGTAAGTTCAAATCATAAACATTTGCATTGGCAATTTCAATTGTTCTATTGGTGACCTTATTTAAGAAGTTTCTATCGTGGGAAACCATCATAATAGAACCATCGTAATTCTTTAGAAAGTTTTCTAACCATTGAATAGACTCAATATCCAAATGGTTTGTTGGTTCATCAAGCAAAATGCAATCAGGCTGGGAAAGAAGAATTTTTGCTAATTCCAATCTCATTTGCCAACCGCCTGAAAACTCAGTTGCAGCTCTTAAGAAATCAGTTCTTTCAAATCCAAGCCCAACTAAAACAGTCTCGATTGTAGCATCCATTGAATTGCCACCAAGATGATTAAATCTATCACTTAATTCTGATAATTTCTGAGTTAAATTCAAAAATTCCTTTGATTCATAATCAGTTCTATTTGATATCTCATCAGTAATTGAGTGGATAGTTTTGCTTACTCTCTCTAATTCAGCCATTGCTGATTTAGATTCTTCATAAATGCTCTTCGTTGAAGAAAACTTCATTTCCTGAGGCAGATAACCAATTTGATAATCATTAGGAAATGCAATTATTCCGCTTTCGGGTTGCTCAATTCCTTTTATCAGTTTTAATAAAGTAGTTTTTCCAGTACCATTTCTGCCAATCAATCCAATTCTGTCTTTTTTATTAACCGTAAAACTAACATCATCAAAGAGATATCTGTTTGAAAATTGAATGGATAAATTATTAATATGTAACATATTTTTTTCTTATTTTTTTATACTAATGTAAAATAATCTCTTGAGTCAGCGTGAATCATTAAAACGCCAGCTCTGACTAATCTAATAAGAAGACGCTCAGCTCTTCTATCTGAAATATTGACTAATTTAGCAAAGTCTTTAACTGTTG
>CAIWET010000561.1 GCA_903911805.1 uncultured Ignavibacteria bacterium
TAAATTAATAAAAAAAAATTATATGAATGTTTGCTTTTCTTAATAATTGCTTTGCATTAGGTTTAACATTGTTTTTAAAAATAGTAGGTTTTTATAGAATAGAAAAAATAAAACATTATTTTGATTAGTTTTTCGTGTAATATTTTAAATTAAAGGAAAGAATTATGTTAATAAAAGAAATTGCGCATAAGACTATTGATGAGCTTCCAAATGATGTTGGTTATAATGATATTATATATGCACTATATGTAAAATCAAAATTCGAAGAAGGACTAAAAGATTTGAATAACGGAAAAACATTAAATATGTATGAAGTTGAAAATAGATTATCAAAATGGCTGAAATAGTTTGGACTGAAGCAGCAATTAGAAAAATTGAAGAAATAGGTGAATTTATTTCCCAAGATTCATTTCAAAGATCTAAAGATTTTATTAATTCGTTAGTTGATAAAACAAAAAGACTTTCTACTTTTCCATTTTCTGGTAGAATTATCCCCGAATTTAATGATGAAAAAAGGAGAGAATTAATTGTTGAGCCATTTAGAATTTTATATATTATTAATAATGATCAAATAATCATCATTAACATAATTCATAATTCTCAGGATTTTCTTAATAATCAATAAACTTATTCAATTTCTGTGAATTTTATCAAAATTTGATATATTAAAAAAGCCCTGTGATTTTGGGAAAAAAATAAAGCTCCGCTAGGAGCGAACTATTAGTAGCAAAAGGCAAACAACAAGTATAGAAGCTCCGTTAGGAGCGGCCTGTTTTTAAAAAATATGGATTAGGTCGCACCTAGCGGAGCTACGGGTTGTGTCTGGTAAATTATATTTCTACTAAAATGTCGCAACTACGTTGCTGAAAGAAAAAAGCTCCCGTTTTGGGGGAGCTTGAATTGGGTTTTAGTTGTTGCCTTCTACAATTATATCTCTATTTCATTAATTTCTTTCATTATCCTATCAGTTTCATTTAAGGCGACTATTATTTTTTGATAATGTAAAATATCATCAAAATTCAAAACTCTGCCTTTACGGTCTTTAAGCCATTTTTGTGCTGGTTGATAGCCACCAATATAAAAATTCCAGGCAACTTCAGGAACATTTGTAAAATGCTGTTCTTTATTGATGTAAACTTTTCCGATACCCCCTTTTTCAAAGGGGGCTAGGGGGTTTCTATCTTCAATTTCGTATTTCACTTTGTCAACAACATTATCTCCATCGATTGGATAGCCAGTTATATATTGCTCTACAATTGGTGATTCTAAAAGATGAATTTGTCTTAATTCGCCGCCAAGCCTAACTAATTGCCAGAAAACTTCTTTATCGCTTGGATATGGAACTCTTGGGAAATCTATCTTCAAAAACTCTTTGTATTTTTCTCTGTACGTTGGTGAATGCAAAACAGCATAAATATAATCCAATATATCTATCGGTGCAAAATACAAATTCCCCTCTTGAGGGGTGGCATCACGAAGTGATGACGGGGTGGATTCTCTTTCTGCCACAAACTCCAAACCCAAACCCTCAGCAATTTTATTCACTATTTCCATATTCAAATTTGGTCTGCGTTCTTCTTTTACTCCTAATGTGTTTTCACTTGAATCAGGGTAGAGATAAAGGGGAAATGCATATGTTGTTTCTTTGGTTTGCAAACTAACTGTACAGACTTCAGTTAAAATTTTTGAAATAAGAATATGTTGAAAATCAAACGAACTTTGTTGCCGACAACACAATAAAGCAAAATTACCATTTTTCATGTGTTTCATTACTTTTTGTGCTGGACGACTTACTATTTGTGGGTCATAATAAATAAATCTTATATCAAAGGGACGATATAAGATTGGCTTAATAAATTCGCTACTGAATGATTTTGCTTTTATTCGCTCTGTAATTTTAAAACTACCAGAATCAATAACACGATATTTTTCAATAAAGACATTTGGAATATTATTGCTTAACAATACTTTAAATCTTTTCTCAATTGTTTCTCTACTTTCTCCAATAAACAATGAATCTCTATCAGTTTTAATCCCATTATTAACATTTGAAAAAATATCATTTAAAGAAAACCATAAATCATAGCTTTCATCATTATTATTTTTTAAAACAAAAAAATAATTAGGTGTTTTGTAATCCAAATCATTCCAATTAATATCTTTAATTGAATTATTATTCAAGAAATCATATTTTTCATCTCTTTTGCCATAGAGGTCAAAGTGATATACTTTAGCTAATTTATTCATAATTATTTCCTAAATCATCGAATTTAAATGAATCTAATTCTTTTTTCATTTCATCTAGCAATTGACTTTCTGATGGTAAATATAATTGGTACTTGCTTGCTAAGATATTTTTAGAATCTTCAGGCAATGTAAATTTAACAACAGCATCATTTTTATCTGTACATAATAGTACACCTATTGTAGGATTTTCTCTATCAAGTTTTTCCACCCTATCGAAATAATTTACATACATTTGCAATTGACCGATGTCTTGGTGATTCAATTTATGTGTTTTGATTTCAAAGATTACAAAACATTCAAGTAATCGATTGTAAAAGACTAAATCAATAAAAAAATCATCTCCTTCTAAATGTATTCTTTTTTGTCTTGCTACAAACGAAAAACCATTCCCAAGCTCCAACAAAAAATCTTGTAAATGTGATATTATTGCTTGTTCCAAATCTTTTTCATAATAAGCAGATTCTCTTTTTAATCCCAAAAACTCAAGGATCATTGGGTCTTTTACTATTTCTTGCGGATTTTCTGGTAATCTTTCTTTACGAGCAATAGCTAAAACTGACTCTTTATCATTACTTAATAACAATCTCTCGTATAAAGAAGAATTAATTTGCCTTTCTAATTCCCTACCAGTCCAATTATTATTAGCTGCTTCTAGTTCATAATATTCTCTTTTATCGTTGTCAGAAATTGAAATTAGCATTTTATATTGTGACCAATTCAATTGTGACCGCAGTGCGGACACAATTGGGAAAGTACGATAAAATTGACGATAACGTTGTAATTGTCTTGGTGAAAAACTCTTTCCATAAGTTGGTTCAAGCTCTAGCGATAAACTTTTTATCAGATATGTACCATAATCAGCACGATCTTTCCCAGATTGTTCTTCTTCGAAAATCTTTTTGCCAATTTGCCAATACATAACTGTACGTTCATTTTCAATCTTATTAACAGCATTAGCTCTGGAATTAGAAATAATTTTCTGAATTTCAATTATTAGATTTTTATTTACCAAATCCATATTAACTCCTCTTCTTCACAAAAATATTAATGCTAACACCCTGCATAATATCAAACACATTTTGATCAGGCGAACCATCTGGGCAAACTTCTTTCTTTTTGGAATTTCCGTGAAGATCGAGAATATAAATTTTATCGAATGATTTTAATAATTCTTCCCTCATTCTCCTGTGAGTAATTCCATCAATAAAGCTATTATTTGAAATATAAGCTAAAATTCCTTCACCGGTTTTATCGATAAAATGCTGACCATATCTAATAAATTTAATGTAATCATCATCAAGATTAATTTTTCTTTCCTTCAAATCTTTTTTATAATCAGCAATTAAATTTTGAATCCAAGGACTTTTATTGCTGCTACTTACTGCATAAGGAGGATTTCCCAAAACCACCATAACAGGAGTATCTCGCTTAATATAATTTGCTTCATTTGCTTCGGCACTTAGCCAGCTTGCGAATAAAGTACCTGTGTCTGGATGGTGTTCTTCCAAAGAATTCGTTAAAAATACTCTAAATCTTTGGTCTTTAGTTGGTTTAAATCCAGTTTCGGTCAAAAGCATATCAAGCTTTAAATGAGCCATTGCATAAGAAGCCATTAATATTTCAAAACCATTCAATCGAGGAATTAAGTGATTTTCAACGTAATTACTCCAAATTCCTTCTTGTCCTTTAAATTTTGAGTGAATCTGCCTGATTACTTCAGCCAAAAAGGTTCCGGTACCAGTTGCAGGATCAAGAATTTGCACTTTATGTACTTCTTTTTCAATCATTTTACCTTGATTATTTACCTTAATTTTGGTTTTGGAATTATCTGCAATTCCTTGTGGTAAACCAAATTCAGATTTCAAAATGTCATCTACAGCACGAACTATAAATTTAACAACTGGCTCAGGAGTGTACCAAACTCCACGAGCTTTTCTTAATTTAGGATCGTAAGCACTTAGGAAAGTTTCATAAAAATGTATTATTGGGTCTTCAGTTTGAGTACTTTTTCCAAAATTCTTCAGTAGTTCATCAACGTTAGTTGCTTTGAAAATATCAACCAAAGCATTAACAATCCATTTAATTCTATCATCTATATCTGGACCAGCAATGTAATTGAATAATCTTCTCAAAAATGGATTAGTTTTAGGAATTAATTCAGCTGCTTCCTGCCTGGAAAAATCCTCAAGTGTTTTATCGTGCAAACGAGCTGCAAACATACCATAAGCAATTGTCTGAGCATAAACATCTGCAAATTCTTTAGGCTGAATATCGTGTATCAAAATATCTTTAAAAGCAGTCATTTGATCTTTTAAAGAGCTATCTTCTTCGTTTTCTTCATCTGATGTGACAGCCTTTTCAATAACTTCTGAAAGCAATTTAGCTTTATTTGCCATCATTTCAGCAAGCTTTTTAGAACTTGTAATCGTCTGACCAATATATGTACAGAAATTGATTATTAATTCTTTAAAACTATCAAAATTTTGAGAAATTGACTTAATAGAATTATTTTTAATTTCACCAATTCTAATCGAAGTTGCAAAGACTCCATCCACATAAAAATGAAAATCAATATAATCTGTAATAATTAGATTATTTAAAGAATTCTTATACCTATCAAATTGTTCTTTGTAATTTTTATCATTTAAATTTGCACCAATATCTTTTGCTTCGATATAACCAACTGGAATTTCCTTTTTTGTAATTACATAATCAGGAGCACCACATTTTACTCTTTTGGGTTCATTTGTAGCGGTAATTTCTGGTACCAGTGATTCAATAAGTTGCTGTAAATACCCACGAAAAGTGTGCTCAGTAGCAATTCCTAATTTGAATTGATTATTTAAACTTTGAATATATTCTTGTATAGTCATAATAAATTTTCTTCATATTTCTTTATTTCGTGTGCCATAATTCCTCAAAATCTATTTTCTTTTTCCATTATAATACTAATGTAAATTACAAAATTTATCATTATTTTTCACTACTCGAAATATACTCTATTTTATGAATTTTTTTTAATAATTCGATTTGCTTTTAAATAAAAAAAAGGGCATCTCATTGTGATTGCCCTTGATTTAATAAGCCGCTGCGTATTTTTGATTAATTTATTTATGCAGTTTTAAGAGTACGCTTTATTTTTCTAACTCCCTTTAATAATTCATTTGTAGGCTTTTCCATTTTAATTTTTTCAGTTAGTTCGTCCAAAAGAAAAACAATATCTAATCTACTTTTTTCCTCATTAAAGGCTTTTCTGAATTCAGTATCCTGCATTTGTTCTTCGAAGTATTTTTCTGCACTATTCATTAGAAATACCATTTCCACTTTTTATTTGCTCGATTCCATTTTCAAACTTAGCTCTTATATATAAACTATGAATAATTTCATCATAACTTACGTTATTGGGCAAATTTGATACAGCATTTAATACTAATTCTTTATCAGACATATCTTCTCTCCTAAATTACAAAATAATCAACGTTATAAGTATTTAAATATTTTTTAAAATAATTCTCCTTATA
>CAIWET010000562.1 GCA_903911805.1 uncultured Ignavibacteria bacterium
AAAAATCATTAGCTATATATTGTATTTTTATGGTTTCTAAATTACATAGTGAATCGGATTCAAATGAAATTAATAGATTGAAATCCAAAATTAAAGAGTTGGAAAATCAAATCTTAGCATCAGAAGTTTCAAATACAAAACTGCAAAAAAATATTGATTTGCAGTCAAGTCGTTTTAACTTTACAATGAATCTTGCAAATTATGCTTGGTGGGAAATTGATGTAAAAACTGGTGCAGTTGAATTTGATAGAAGAAAAACAGATTTACTTGGCTATCCAGCAGAAGATTTTAAACATTATTCTGATTTCACCGATTTAGTTCATCCAGAAGATTATCAGCAGATGATGGATGCAATGATAAAACTTTATTACGAAAATGCAGAATTTTATGATTGCTATTATAGAATAAAAACCGCTTCTGGTGAATATAAAAGATTCCACGATGTTGGTAAAGTCTCAAAATTTAGCGATGAAGGCAAACCATTAACAGTTAGAGGTATAATAATTGACATAGTTGATGACTTAAATTTTACCAAACTGCAAATCTATAATGAACTCAGCTTAAAGAATTTGATAGACAATCATAGTGCTATTATGCTCTTAATTGATCCTGAATCTGGAATTATTTATTATGCAAATAAAGCAGCAGAGAAATTCTATATGTATTCTTTAAATCATCTTATTGGGATGAATATCAATCAAATTAATACAATAAAAGATTTTAACATTTCATATTATGCAAAGTTATTATCTGAAAAAAAACAAAATGTATTTATTTTCGAACATAAACTTGCTAATAGTGAAATAAAGATTGTTGAAGTACACAGTTCCAATATTATTATAAATCAAAAGAATTTCTTATTTTCAATTGTAACAGATATTACTGAACGTATAATAGCCGAAGAAGCAATTAAAAAAAGTGAAGCATCTTTGCTCCAAGCACAAGAATTAGCTCAAATGGGAAGTTGGCATTTTGATTTAATCGAAAACAAATTGACAGTATCTGAAAATCTTCAAAAACTTTATGGTTTTCAAAATCAGGAAGTAGATTCAATCGTTGATTTCTACAAAAAATTGATTTTACCCGATGATGTGAATTTATTGGAACAAACTGTATTGAAAGTGATTGAAACACAATTTACCGTAAGTACAGAAATGAAAATAGTTAGAGAAGATGGAGAAATTAGATGGTTTCAAAACAATATTTCTCCAGAAATAATTAATGGAAATGTTATTGCTATTAATGGTGCTAACATAGATATTACCGATTTAAAAAATGCTGAAATTGAGAATAAGAATTTAAATAGAATTTACTCACTTTTAAGTAATGTAAATCAAGCAATCGTTAGAAGTGTTGACGAAAATAGACTATTTTCAGATATTTGCGAAATTGGAATCAGAGAAGGAAAATTTAGATTTATTTGGATTGGTGTGCACAATGAAATTGAAAATAAAATTGAAGTATTAACTCATTCAGGTGAAGGTGGGGATTATCTTGACGGTTTTTCAATTGACCTTAATGATGAAGAAGCAAAAAAAGGACCAACAGGGCGAGCTTTTCTTAGTGGAAAATATTCAAGTTCAAATTATATAGATATGGATAACAAAATGTTGCCTTGGCGTGAAAAAGCTCTAAATAATGGTTTTCATTCCTCAATTTGTCTTCCATTAAAAATCAAGGGCGAGGTAACCGCACTTTTAAATATTTATTCTAACGAAAACAGCTTTTTCAACTTTAAAGAAATCAATTTGTTGAATAATTTGGCAATAGATATCTCATATGCGCTTGAATATTTACAAAATGAAAGAAATAAGAAATTTGCTGAATTGGAATTGCAAGCAAGTGAAGCAAGATTAAATGAAGCTCAAAGAATAGCAAAAATTGGCAACTGGGAGCTAAATTTTATAACTAATATTCTATATTGGTCAAATGAAATTTATAGAATATTCGATATTAATAAAAGTGAATTTAATGGTACTTATATTGACTTCATTTCTTTAATTCATCCTGAAGATCAAGAAATGGTTAATGATTTGTTTAAAATATCATTAGAAACCAAGAAATCTTTTGATATTGTTCATAGAGTATTAACAAAAGATGGCAACATTAAATATGTACATCAACAGTGTGAAACTCATTTTGATTTTGAGAATAATCCTAGAATTTCAATTGGTACTGCTCAAGATGTAACTAAGGAAGTAATTTCCGAGCAAAAACTCTTAATTTCAATTGCACAAGCTGAAGAAAGTGACAATCTAAAAACTGCATTCTTGCAGAATATTTCACATGAAATCAGAACTCCGCTTAATGGTATAATTGGTTTTTCTAATCTTTTGCAAGATGAGGAAATTACCAAAGAAGAAATAGCAGAATATACAGATGTTATTAAAAAAAGTGGAAATAGATTGATAGAAATTGTTAATAATGTTCTTGATATTTCAAAAATTGAAACTGGACAGTTAGATGTTCAATTAAGTAAGTTTTCTATTAATAAATTGGTTACTGATCTTTATAACTTTTTTGTCGAATCTGTAAATAGAAAAGGAATTGAATTTGATTATAACAATGAGTTTGAAGATGTTTATGCTCAAATTGAAACAGATAAATCAATTATCAATCAAGTTCTGACAAACTTAATAAATAACTCAATTAAATTCACTAACAATGGAAAAATTTCTTTTGGATATGAAATTCAAGATGAATATTTGAAATTCTATGTCAAGGACACAGGTATAGGAATTCCAGAAAATATGAAATATAGAATATTTATGAGATTTGCACAAGTAAATTTAGACATTACTAGAGGATACGAGGGTGCTGGAATTGGACTTTCTATTTGTAAAGGATTAGTTGAATTAATTGGTGGAAAAATTTGGTTCGAATCAAAAGAAAACGAAGGAACTGAATTTTACTTTACAATTCCTTTAAAATCCAGAACTCTGATTAAAGAAAAAACTGAAGAAAATATTCGTTCGATTGCACCTGTCCGTAGATTAAAAATTTTAATTGCTGAAGATGATTTAGTTAGTTATCAATATTTATCAAAATTATTATTAAAAAATGATTGTGAAGTTATTTATGCTGAAAATGGCTTAAAAGCAGTCGAGTATATAAAAAATTATAACGATATTGATATAGTACTGATGGATATCAGAATGCCAGAAATGGATGGTTTAGAAGCTACACGTACAATTAAGGAATTAAAACCACATATTCCTATAGTAGCTCAAACTGCCTATGGCTATTTTGAAGAAAAAGAAAAATTTCTTTCTGTCGGTTGCGATGATTTTATTTCTAAACCAATACAACCCAAAGAAATATATAGAATATTAGAAAAATATTCAAAATAAATCTGATAAT
>CAIWET010000563.1 GCA_903911805.1 uncultured Ignavibacteria bacterium
GGAATAAATGATTAATTGGCACAAGCTTTGAAATAACGTAGTTATGAGTGGTAAAAATCGCTCATAAATGAATAGAATTGGTCAATAATGTTAGAGTGGTATGGTATCACTGTACAATTGGTTTATAATGACCAAAAAGTTGTGGCTAATATTGTTCTTTGAAAAGACGAAAGATAATAGGGTTAAAGATAAATATATTAACAAATAAGAAAATTTAGCTAGTTATTTAAAAAAGCTAAAGTTTTAATTTGTGCTAACCGATAATACAGAGAAGTGAATAGTATATATTTGCTAAAGATAGTAAAAAAAATGTAAATGAAATAAATAAAAACCGCATGGAAGCGGATTAAGTCAAACAATAGGGAGGGTTTACTCATGATAATGGTATTTACGCCGTCACACGGTCCACCAAGGTGAGACTAAAGAGAATTGCAATGGAAGCAAAAATAAAAAAACCAAAACGCATAAGCATATTGGAAAATAATAAGAAATTAAAAAAATTTTTATAATTAAAAGGGTAAAAATATGAAAAACAAAACTAGATATATCCTGATGGGTATATTTCTAACCCTCTTCCTAGCTTTAGGAAGTAATTCTTTTGCTACCAGTTATACATCAAATGTTGCAGCAAATGATAAAAACTGGTCAGATCCGAATACTTGGACTCCTGTTGGTGTTCCAACTATTTTGGATGACGTAACAATTAATGACGCTTATTCTATTAATTTAGATGGTGACTTTACTTGTAAAAGTTTAACAATTAGTGCCGCGGCTACATTGCAGCCTGGTAATGGTAATTTTACATTAACTGTTGCTGGTGATGCGGCAGATTATGTTAAAATGTCTGATGCTGCTGCTTTAATTAATTATACTAATACTTCTTATAGTGGAAGTAGATTAAGTATGGCATTTGGCAATGCTGGTGGTGCAGTAACTACTTCAGCAGATAGTAAATTCAATATTTGGAATTTATCAATCGCTGGTATTACTACAAGAGCAGGTGCACACATTATTAATATTTATAATGATATGTCATTATCTGGTAGTGGATGTTATACATCTTTAGATGAATTAAATCTTTATGGTGCATTAACATTAAGTGGTAATTCTTATGTTAACTTTGTAGCTGCATCTACTTTAACTTTAAGTGGAACAAGCACACAATTAATTTCATCTACATCTTTAAATGCAACTCCTTTTACCTTTGGTATAGTAACAGTTGCAGCAACATCAACAACAACAATTAGCAATTCATTTACTGAAAATGGCGCTTTAACTGTAAATGCTGGTGGTAGTTTTTTACATACTTCTGGTACAGCTACATTAGCAACAGGATGGGCTTTAGTAAATAATGGTACTTTAAATTTCTTCAATTTAACATCTAGTTCAGCTATTACAACTGCTTCATCTTTTACAATTAATGGTAACTTAAATGTTACAACTTCATTAGTTGCATCTGCTGGAACAATTAGTTTTGATAACTTAGCTACAAAAACTATTACAAACACTGGAACTTTAACATTTTATAGTTTAAAAGTTTTAGATGGATCAAGAGTTACAACAACTAAGAATTTCACAGTGGTTGGTAACGGAGCAAATGTTGGTATTGAAGTGATTGGAACTGGAAGCTTTATCGCTTCAACTCCTAGCATTATAACCATGTCAGCAACTGCGGCAGCCAGTACTCAATATCTTGTAAATAGTACAGCTGGAACATTAGAATTATATGCTCTTTCAACAGGCGTTTTAACAACAAATTTAGTAGCATTATCTGATATGTCTATTAAAGGAAATGTTGTTTTTAATGCAGCTACAAAGTTTAATGATCCAACTGCTATTACTGTTGTTCCAACAGCAACAATAACATTTAAAGGAACTTCAACTATATCAGCAAGTGCTGCTAATGCAAATATAAATTTTATGGGAATTAAAGTTGCTGATAACTCTACATTAGTAACTGCCGCTACAATTACCGGATTGAATGTTTATGGTGATTTATCTGTTTTAGGAAATGGCTCATTAACAACAGATGCATTAACACCTGTAACATTTTCAGGAAATACAACCAAAAATATTACAAATAATGCTGATTTAATTTTTGGTGGAAATTTCACAGTATCTACAACTGCTAGTAATATTGTAACAACAAATAGTTCATTTAGAGTAAATGGATTATTTGCAGCAGGAACAGATGCTACTACTGGAGCATTTATAGCTAGTGGTAATAGTACTATATTTCTTTATAGTACTGGAGATTCACCATCAGGTTCTCAATATGGATTGCAATTTCAAAATGTTCAATTTGAAGCAGCTGCTACACCAACTTCAAATATTTACTCTGTAAAAGGTGATTTTGTAGCCAATGCAATTGTAGCACCAGCTACAGCTGGCACAGTATACTTCATAGGCAGTTCAATTCAAACAATAAAAGGAGCAGCAGTTCCAAAATTTATAAATCTTGTAATAAACAATACCTCTGGGTTGAAATTAGAAACATCAATTGGAATTGATTTAGCAACTGGTGCTTTAACGTTAACTAATGGATATTTGGATTTAAATGGTAATAATAGTATTACATTTTTGAATAATGCTGGAACTTTAACCGAAACAGCACCATATAGTGTAATAAATAATAAAACTGGTAATGGTTCTATTATATCAGCAACTGATCCTGCAGCAGCTCAATCAAATAGTTTTGGAATACCAACTGCCGATCTAACATTGAGTGGAACTGCTCCAAAAATTGCACTGTTAGAAAGATTCCAAAATTCAGTTATTATCAATGGCAAAAATACTGTTAAAAGATATTATAGAATTACTTTAGGAGCAGCTGACAATGCAATTGATGCTATGTCTGCGATTTATAATGCTCAAGCGGATCAAAATAATTTAGATTCAACGAAATTTATTATTTTATTTGGAACTTCTTTAACTAGTTTAAGTACACTAACATCAACAACAAATGCAGTTGTATCAGGTAGTTCAAAAGTAAAGGCAACAGTAGTAACAGGTGTGATTAATATTACTCCAATTTATTTTGCAATTGCTGAACAGGAAATTACTATTTCAGCTTTACCAACATCTACTTCATATCCTACAGCAAATACTTTATCAACAGCTCCATTGACCGCTGGTGGAACAAATGCGAAGATTTTAGGTTTTAAAGTAGCATCAAATGGTGGTACAACAATTAGTCAAATAATTGTAAACTTCAATAGAGCTCCTGGTGGAACTTATAGCAATATCAGATTATACAGTACACCAATAGCTACACCAGCTATGACTGTAGCAGCTACTTTAGAGGCAACCGGAGTTGTTAGTGGTAATACTGTAATCTTTACTGGACTTTCAAGAGCTTTAACACCAGCAGTTGATTCAGTATATTATATAATTTATGCTGATGTAGATAATACAGTATCAGCTGCTACACCTTCAATTGCAACTTCTGTAAATGCAAGTAGCTTTACGGTAACAAGTGGAACAGTTAATCCTATAACAATTTCAGGTACTACTTTTAATTTCAGTGGATTAGATGTTGCTGTTACTTCAGACAATACACCTGCTGCTGGATATTTATCAAAAAGTGGAACAGATCAAGCAATATTCGGATTTTCTTTGAATAATCCAACAGGTGGTTCATCATTTAACTTTAATTCAGTTACATTGACAGTAGCATTTGACAATAGTGCAGATGCAACTAATTTTTCAAATTATAAATTATTTGAAGATGCAAACAAGAATGGTATTTACGATGCCACAGATGTAACACAATTTGGTTCAACTATTTCTTCATTAGTTGGAAGTACTTTAACATTTTCAGGTGTTAAATCAATTGTAAACACAATATCAAATACCCAATATGTATTGGTTGCTACTGTAAAAGGTGGAGCACCAACTGGCGGAACAATAAAAGTTGATATAGCTTCTCCAACATTAGACGTTACAGTAGGAACTCCAGGAACAATTACAACTTCTTCAAGAGTTGAAGGAAGTATAATGACAGTTGCAGATTCAACAACAATTACTAAAATTGTAATTAAATCTGTTATTGCTGATGCAAGTGTTGCTGCTAATTATGGAGTACCAGCTAATACATTAGTAGATGGTGCAAAATTTACAATAACTGCAGAATTACAAAATGCAAATGGTTATCCTGTAATAACATCAGCTTTGAAAACTTTAACAATTACTGTAGCTGGTTCATCAGTATTAACTCCTGTAGTAGTTGGAACATTTGATATAGCAGCTGGAACAAGTTCACTTACTAAAGCTTATACTTTAGCAATCGCCGGTAATATTGGTGAAGCTAATGTCTCTTTACAAGCTGCTTTCGCTGGTTTAACAACAGGTATATCTCCAACTTTGACAATTAGAGCCTTAGAGCCAGCTGAATCAGTAACTGATATAAGTACTACATTAGTTACTTCTACAGGTGCTACAGTTAATTGGGGAATAGCAACAACAAATAAAAAATCAATAATTGTTATTAAACAAGGATCAGCTCCAACTTTACCTTCTGATGGTATTGATTATAACGCAGCTGCATTGTATAACTTTTCAACTCCTGCTTTAACTAATGGTACAACTGGTACTGGTAGTGTAGTTGTATATAAAGATTTAGTAGCACAAGTACCAGCTGCTTATACAGCTGCTATAACAGGTTTATCTCCAGCTACAACTTATTATGCATCAATGTATACTTTCTCAGGATTAGGTACACTAACTAACTTTAATTTAACAGCTTTAAGTACAACTCTACAAGTAACTACTACTAGCTTTACAACAAAACCTGCAACTCCAGCTGCATTAGCAACAAATTTAACATTCTCGAATGTTACTTCCAATGCAATGACATTAAAATGGACTAGAGGCAATGGTGCTAAATGTATAGTAATTGCAACTCTTGGTACTGCTCCAACAGATAAAGTAACATATACAGCAAGTTCTTCATATAATGATATTAATGCTGCATTTGGTGCAACAGGATTTGTAGTTTATAATGGAACAGGAAATACAGTTGATGTTACTAATTTAATGCCTAATACATCATATACTTATTATGTTTGGGAATATAATGGAACAGCTGGAAACGAAGAATATCCTATAGCTCCTTCATTCTTAAGTGCAGCTAAAACAACTTTAGTTGCAGAACCAACTATACAGGCAAATAATATCACAGTTAGTGAAATGACATTAGGTACAAATACCACATTCAAACTTAATTGGGTAATTGGTAATGGAGCTAATAGATTACTCGTTATAAAAGAAGATTCCCCAATTTCATTGTCAGAATATCCATTAGACGCTGCATCAGTTTACACAGCTAATTTAGGCTATGGATTAGGAACACAAATTGGTGATGGATTTGTAGCTTTAAATGGTGCTGGAAATACAGCAACTATTACTGGCTTAAAATATGGTCATACATACTATTTCAAAGTATTTGAATACAATGGAACAGCTGGTACAACCATAAACTTTAATACAAGCGATGCAACTGGTAATCCAAGTAGCAAAGTTTCTGATTCTTATGAATCAAACGATTTATTAGCAAATGCAAAATTAATGAATGCAGATGGCTCATTCTATATGGGTATCTTATCAAGTGCTACAGACGTAGATTGGTTCTATTTTACTCCTGACGTAGTTAATGGCCAAGGAAATATTAGAGTTAATTTGAAAAACTTACCGTACAATTATAACATAGAATTATATAATGCAGCAGGAAGATTATTAAGATCTTCTAAGAGAACAGGTACAAGCGATGAAATTATGGTTATCAATAACGTACCAGTTGGCGATTATTACATCAAAATATATTCAGCAGATGGAAACTATAGCTTAACTCCATATAGAGTTGGTGCTACTACAAATTCAGTTGAATATATGAGCGTAACACCGTAACATTATATAATATTAAAATTAATTGAATAATAATAAAAATAAGGA
>CAIWET010000564.1 GCA_903911805.1 uncultured Ignavibacteria bacterium
ATATTTTTAAAGAAAGTAGATGGAGAAACACCAGTATATTTTTGGAATGATCTAGTAAAGGTTGGTCTATTAGAAAACCCAACTTTATTCATCAATATTTCAATTTTCTCGAAATGATTTTCTGGATTTGACATTAAGCTGATAATCTTTTTAACCCTAAGCTCATTAGTATAAATGTGAAATGATTGTTTGTAATAACCATTAATTGCTTTGGAGATATAAGTTCTATTTGTATTTAATTTATCAGCCAAATTATTGATATTAAAATCCGGATTATTGAGTATATCAGTATTATCAAGAAATTGATTAATTCTGATAGCCATATTTTCCAATTCAGGTGTTAATTTAATTTCATGTTCCGTATCTTCAATATTCAAATTAATGCTATCATCAATATTTTCAATGATCTTTCCATTATTGAATGGAAAATCTGTTTGATTGGATTCTAAAATACTATTCGAAGTGTAGTTATCTGAAATTTTGTCTTTCTTAGATAATTCAAGTGATTTATTAACTAAATACTTATAAGAATGATTTAACTTATGATTATACATTGCCACAATCACTACAATAACAAAAAGCAAACTAGCAAATACGACTAAAATAATGGTCGTTTTTGATTTTTGTTCAATTTGTTCTTTGAATAAATCATAATCTCTAACGACTTTTGCTTGCAATATTCTTGATGAATTATTCTTTTCTCTTAATGTTTTATACAACTTAGAATACTTAACAGAATATTCATAAGCACTTTTGAAGTCGCCTTTATGTAAATATAATTCAGATATTCCTAAATAACATTTTACTAAATGTTCATAATTATTAGAATCTATTAACAAATTTGCTTTATCAAAATATTCTTTCGCCTGATTATAATCTCCGAGTCTGTCATATGTAATTCCTGCAACTGTAAACAAATCACCTTGCTTATTAATGTCGCCTATAATGCCCTGTAATAGCAGGGATTTATCAATATAATATTTAGCAGAATCAATTTGATTATTTTTTAAGAAATATTCAGAAAGGCATTTATATACGTGTAATAATTGGTGATTTGAATTTGATATCGATCCATTCTTACTATTAATTAATATTTGTGATTCAGCAACTTTATATGAATAGTAAGCTTCATTGTAACGGGATAAATTAGAATAAATATTGCCTAAATTTGTATAAATTACAATTTTTCTCCAATCATTCCAGCCTAATGAGTTCTTTAAGTCAATTACTTTATTATAATATATTTCAGATTCAACGTATAGTTCTAAATAATCATATATATCACCCAAAAAATGGAATATCGCTGTGAACATATTTGGATCGTTGATTTCATTATTAATATCTTCTGATTTGATACAATAATATATTGCCGAATCCAATATTGTTTCAGTTTTGAAATACTCAGCTTTTTGTAAATATAAATTACAAATTGATGATTTAGAATCGATTTTTCTGGCAAGTTCCATTGAACTATTATAATATCTTAAAAACAAATCATTCTTCTTTCCTAACTTATATTGATTTGTTATATTGCATTGCAAATCAAGAAGCATTGATGAATTTTTATCTTTATAAAAGTCTTCTAATATCTTTAAATATTGAATACTCGAATCAATTTGAATAGTTAATAAAGTTTGAATCAATTCATCCGATTTTAATTCTGATTCAGAAGTGAAGTTTTTAATGTGATATTTTACTATAGAATCAACATTTGCTGATTTTAATTGAAATGAAAAAGAAATTATTACTAGTACTAAAAACGAGATTTTATAAAGTTGAAATCGCATATATTTAATTAATTTATTTAAAGAATTTACAAAAATAGCATCATAATTTACATTTCCCAAACTA
>CAIWET010000565.1 GCA_903911805.1 uncultured Ignavibacteria bacterium
ATTACAAAATTTTATATTAATTTTTACTACTCGAAATATACTCTATTTTATGAATATTTTTTAATAAATTGGGAAAAAGGCATAAAAAAAAGGGCATCTCTTTGCAAATGCCCTTAAATGAATAGTAAGCGAACACTTACTAATATATTTTCAATAATCCTTTTCCTAAACCCAATACCCAATACCCTAAACCCTATACCCTAAATCAGCATTTTTCTTTCAATTTATATGTGTAGCTATTGTCAACTTTCATATTGCCATTCATATAATTTATTATGTGCTGACCGCAATTGCTGCCAATATTGTTTTCTTCGATTTCGCCAATACTGATTATTGAGTCATAGCCTCGCTTTGTAAGTGATTCAATGATATAATCAATGTCGTGCTCGGACTTTACGGCATTGTCAAGATTGTTTTTCATTGCTCTATAAGTTGGATTTACTGGTGTTATTTTTACTAAATATTTGTTTGGGTCGAAATATTCAAATAAAGTATCAGCGCTAAGTTCCATATTGTCTGCTAAAGCAAAGTTCAGTGTTAATTTTCTGTCACCATCTCTAAAGAAACGTTCTCCATAATCAGCCATTTCTTTGAAACTCCATTTTTTAACTGGTATTAACCAATCGCGCTGTTCGGTATTAGTTGTATGAATTGAGAATTGCATTTGAAATAGTGGATACATCCTGTTTTTGATTTCCATTAATCGCTCAAACCATTCTTCAGTGCCACGTGGAGCTATTGAAGAGATTGATGGTAAAAATCCAGGGACATCAAATGTTGTTGGGATTGCCTCAAGTGCATCTAAAACAGCAAAGTTAAATGCGGGATCTCCCATTCTTGCAAATTGTATCTTGAATTTCTTAGTTGGTACGTGTCCGTCAGGGTAATATTCTTTTATTGCATATTCTATTTGAGCTAAGAGTTCTTCTTTGCTTAATTTTCCTTTATAAAAATCACCAGCATCGCAAAACTTGCATTTTACTGGGCAACCATATAATGTGGAAATGATCAATATCCATTTTTCCTCGCGAGGCATTAATGGATCTAGTGACTCTACAAATTCGATTAGTTTGTTTTCTCCCATCTTCGCCACATAAACGTGAGCGATTGAGGATTGTTCGGTTTTTGCTATTATCTGCATATATCTATATTTATATTATATTTACAAAAATTGAGGAATTGAATCAAATGCTTAGTATTTTTTAAAGGATAAATTTAACAATAAATAAAAAGCTTTTGATTAAGTCCTTATGAATAATTAAAAATAATGTGATTCTTCTCGCTTAAGCCACTGATCGAGTGTTAGTGCATTTGCGTCTTTTTGTGATAATTCAGGATTTGTGATTTGCCAGGGAATATTTATTTGTGGATCATTCCAACGTATTCCTGATTCACCCTTTGGATTGAATTCTTCAGTGCATTTATATACAACGTGAGTATTGTCTTCTAATACTAAAAATGCGTTTGCAAATCCAGGTGGAACCCATAAGACTAAAGAATTGTATTCGCTTAATACACCTGTCCAAAACTGACCTAATGTTGCCGAATGTTTTCTGATGTCAGTTTCTGCAATTTGAATTTTTCCAGAAATTACACGTATTAATTTTCCTTGGGGTTTGTCCCATTGAAAGTGCATTCCTCTAAGTACTCCTCTTTTTGATTTGGAGTGGTTATCCTGAAGGAAATTTTCTTTGATATTATGCTTCAATAAATCAGAGCTTTTATAAGCTTCGATGAAATATCCTCTTTCATCTTCGAATTTTTGAGCTTTAAATAATTTTAATCCGTTTAAGTGTTCTTCGATTAATTCCAGAGCCATTATTCTTTGTCTCCAGGTTCGTTATTTTTAATAAAGATTCTTAAAAAGTTTTCGATATCTTTATTTGACCCAAAATCAGTCCCTGTCATTGATAGTGTTACTTCTGAGCTCATTTGTCTCTCCTGTTCTTCTTCTTGTCTTCCGTACATAATTGTGATTGCATAGGTAACAAGTAAGGAGAATTCAAGGCTCAAAGAAAACAGGATTAACGAAGGCATTGTTACTGGTATAAATTTTAAACCTCTTAAACCCACAATAATAATTAATACAGCGGCCCCGATATATACAAAGCCTAGTACAATATTTGAATATTTATAAGTAAAGTGAAATCTCATATACATTGATAGACCATCATTTAAAGAAATTAATCTTTTAAAGAAGTTTGTTTCTTTAGCCCATTTGATTGCATTTTTTAAAATACTGATATCTTCAACTGTTACGCCCCAGCTATCAGCAGATTTTTTTAAACTGTCGATATCTAAACTTGAAATTTCATTACGCAATTGTATATGGGTTTCGCCGATATTCCTATAGTTAGAAATTTTATGTAATTGGATATCAATTTCTCTTAGTATTTTGCTTCTCATATAGGCAATCTTGCCAGGCATCATAGTTGAGAACAAAACAGCAATCATAATTCCCGCAATAATAGAAGGTAAAGAAATAGATAGCAAAGGATTAAACTCATACATAATAGCATTGTCTTCACCATGATTAACATCTATAAACCAAGTACTGAGATAATTTGGTCTAAGCAAAGGAGCATTCTTTTTTTCAGTTTTTACAATTTGGTCGCTTTGGTTATAAACATCTGCTTTTAATATAGAATTAAAGAAAGTCTGAAATACTGGCAAAAAGCTTAAAAAAACTGTTGCAGAAAATATAGCAATCATCAGTACAAATGTAATTGTAGTGGTGGTCTTATCCTGATTCGAATTTATAGAATTATTCGGCATTTTTAATATATTTAATAAATATTTTA
>CAIWET010000566.1 GCA_903911805.1 uncultured Ignavibacteria bacterium
TTCTGCACCGAAGTAATCCTATACCCTATACCCCATACCCCATACCCAAAAAATAAATTTAAAATAAATATTATCACTAACCATTTATATTCTATTTGATTTTTAAATATTTGAAGACTTTATAATAAATGAAAAAACTATATTTAATAGACGGTATGTCGGTAGTATTCAGGGCATATCACGCAATGTCCAATTCGGGATTGAAAATGGAAGATGGCACTCCATCTTTTGCATTATTTGCATTTTGCAACATTATTACAAATTTATTGAATAAAGAAGAACCAGAGTATATTTCTGTAGTTTTTGATACTGCCGAGCCAACATTCAGACATATAATATTTGATCAATATAAAGCGAATCGTGCAGCTTTCCCTGAAGATTTGGCACCTCAAATGCCTTTTATTAAAGAATTCTTAGATTTAATTTCAATTCCAAGAATCGAGCTGCCAGGGTGGGAAGCCGATGATATAATTGGTACTCTTGCCCAAAAAACCTCAGATAAAGGGATTGATGTTGTTTGTATAACAAACGATAAAGATTATTATCAATTAGTAAATCAACACGTAAAATTATATAAGCCATCCCCAAAACCAAACGAGGATTTCATCAAAGTTGATACTTTAGAAGTATTTAATAAATTTGGAGTTGAGCCAGGTCAAGTTATTGATGTTCTTGCGCTTATTGGCGATTCGGCTGATAACGTACCAGGCGTTCCAGGTATTGGCGAAAAAACCGCAATTCCGTTGATTCAACAATTTGGTAGTGTTGAAAATATTTATGCAAATCTTGATAAAATTGAGCGAAAAGCTGTTTTAGCTAAATTAATGGAATTTAAAGATTTAGCTTTTCTATCTAAAGAGCTTGTTACTATTGATTGCGATACCCCAATTAGTGAAACTTATGATGATTTGATATGGAATCAACCAAAATTCTCAGAACTAAGTGAGTTTTTCAAAAAAGTTGGATTTGGAACTTTGAGGCAAAAATGGAATAAATACTCAGAAAAATTTGTTACTATTGAAGAATTAGAATTAATAACAGCTGAAGAACCCGTTATAATTGAGGATAAAGTCAATTACTTAGCAGATATTAAGCATTCTTATCATCATATTTATCAAGAAAATGAGTTAATTGAATTAGTTGATAAATTATCAAAATTTAAAACTCTTTGTCTGGATATCGAAACAAGCTCGCTCAATCGAGATAATTGCGATGTTGTTGGCATTTCATTATCTGTCGAAGAGGGAACAGCTTATTATATTTCTACTCATTCTGATGTCGAAAAAGTTGACGATTCATTCGATTTATTCAGTACAATGGCATCCGATAAAAAAGAAGTTAAAGACAAAAAATCGTTGCCAATATCAGTGGCAATTAAGCATTTAAATAAGATTTTCAGCAATCCTGAAATTGGTAAAGTTGGACAAAATATTAAATTTGATATTTATATCTTAAAAAGATTTGGTGCTGAAATTTATCCAATAGAATTTGATACAATGTTAGCCTCTTACGTTTTAAACTCTGATAATCTTCATAATATGACTTCGCTTTCTAAGCAATGGCTTAATTATGAATCAATTGCAATTGAAGCTCTGATTGGCGAAAAGAAAGCCAAGCAAATTTCTATGATGGATATCGAACCAGAGAGAATTGTGGATTATGCTTGTGAAGATGCTGATGTTACATTAAAGCTGAAAAACGTTTTAGAAAAAGAACTTAATAAGCATAATATGCTTAATTTTGCCACATCTATTGAATTTCCATTAATTGATGTTTTAATCGAAATGGAATCAAATGGAGTAGCAATTGACACTAAATCTTTAAAATCAATCGATATAAAAATCATCGAAGAAGTGAAAAAGCTCACTGAAAAGATTTTCTATGAAGCAGGATCTGAATTCAATATTGATTCTCCAAAGCAATTAGCCCATATTCTTTTTGAAAAAATGATGCTTCCATCTCAAAAGAAGACTAAAACAGGCTTTAGCACCGACGTAGACACCTTGTCGCTACTCGCAGACGAACACCCTATTGCTGAATACGTTTTAGATTATCGTCAGTTGGTGAAGCTTAAATCAACTTATGTTGAGTCATTGCCAAAAATGATAAATCCTGCAACAGGTAGAATTCATACAACTTATAATCAAACAATTGCAGGAACTGGAAGACTTTCGTCCACAGACCCCAATTTACAGAATATTCCAATCAGATCAGAACTCGGCAAGGAAATCCGTAAAGCATTTGTACATCAATACGATAATACAAAATTGCTTTCTTTGGATTATTCCCAAATTGAACTAAGAATAATGGCTCATATTTGCAACGATGAAAATTTGATTAAAGCATTTGAGGAAGGAAAAGATATTCACTCTGCTACAGCAGCTATTTTATTCGATACTCCGATTGAAAATATTGATGCTGATAAAAGAAGAGTTGCAAAAACAGTTAATTTTGGGATTATGTATGGTTTGGGAACCTTTGGGCTGGCTCAAAGACTCACAATAACCAGAAAAGAATCCTCCGAAATTATTAAAAATTATTTCGAGAAATATCCAGGAATTAAGAATTACATTGATTCGACAATCAAATCAACTGAAAAGAATGGATATGCAGAAACAATTTCTGGAAGAAGAAAATATTTCCCGATGATTAATGCAAGTAACCGCAATCTAAAAGCTGGTGCCGAAAGAGCAGCGATAAATATGCCTATACAAGGAACAGCAGCCGATATGCTAAAAATTGCGATGATTAATATTCATAGAGAAATGCAGAAAAGGAAATTCCAATCTAAGATGATTTTGCAAGTTCACGATGAACTCGTTTTTGAAGCTGTAATAAATGAGATTGAAGAAATAAAAGATTTGGTTACAAAACTTATGGTTGATGCTTTACCTCTAGGTCGAGTTCCAATCGAGGTTTCAGCAGGAATTGGAAATAATTGGTTCGAAGCTCATTAAACAATATTTTGCACAAAATGTAATATTATAAAAAAATATTATTGCAATTATTCAAATTTTTGTAATTTTGAGATTATGGAAATAGAAAATGCAATTTCAAATAGTGAAGATGAAACAATAGAGCTAGGAACTCTTTTTGCAAAAAGGTTGAAAACTGGCGACGTTGTTGCACTTTATGGACCTTTAGGTTCTGGTAAAACAGAGTTTATAAAAGGAGTCTGCAATTATTTCAATGTTGAGCAGATTGTATCAAGCCCAACTTTTACAATAATGAATCAATATTATGGTGAGCATAATAATGAAGAAGTCATTCTTTATCACGTTGATTTATATAGAATAAAAAATCCTGAAGAATTAGCCGAAATAGGATTTAATGATTGTATTTATGCTCCTGATGCCATTAAATTAGTGGAATGGGCAGAAAAAGCTGAGAATTTTTTCCCAAAAAAATGCTATCAAGTTAAAATTCTGACTGATGAATTAGACGAGTCCAAAAGGACAATTAGAATTGAATTAGATTTATCTGAATAATAAATATAAGGTGTACAATGAAAAAATTACTATTAGTAGTTGCTCTTTTTAGTGGTTTAATGTTTTTTTCGTGTGGCGAAAAAGTAGATGATCTTAAGACTGTTGCAGAAGTTATCCAAAAAGCTCCTGAAGTTGCTGCAAATATAGAAAAATCGAGCAAAGAAGCTGAAATCGTTAAAGCTGAAAGAAAAAAAAGAAATGATGTAGGTGCTTTACCTTATGCTAAATTACAAACTTATCTAATTACTAAACTTGACGGTTACAAAGCCGAAGAACCATCTGGCGAAACAATTGATATGCAAGGATTATCTTATTCTAATGCTTCAATTACATTCAATAAAACAAATTCTGATGGAACTGAAGATTTTATTGAAATCAATATATTAGATTATAATTCTGTTGAAACTATGTTTACTGCTGCCGCTTATTGGGTTGGTGGTATTACAAAAGAAGATACACGTACAATTGAAAAATCATTAACAACTAATATTCCATATACATATGGATCCGAAAAGTATTTAAAAGATACAAAAGAAGTTGAATTAAATTATGCTGTTGCTTATAGATTCATTGTTCAAATCAGAGGCAATAATCAAAAAGATACTGAGTTTTTGAAAAGTATTGCTTCAAAAATGAAACTTGCTGAATTAGCAAAATTATAAGAATTTATTGATAAATTTTATAGAGACAGGTCTTAGACCTGTCTTTTTTTTTGCCGTTAACCTGAACGCAGTGAAGGATCTGGTTCAATCTATTCGTATGTCATGCCGTTCTTGATGTGGAATTTACATTTAAATGCGACCACCACTCGCACCACCCCAAACCATTCACCTTGAAGGTGGGATTAAAGAAAAAAGCAGCATAGAACCATTTCAAGGTTTATAAAATCTAACTTAACTAAATGATTTTAATATCTTTACTTTCACTCCTATTATAAGTATGAGTGCCTGAATTCTTATTCAGGTGGAGATGAAATTTTCAATTTAAGAAACAATTTAGATTTATCCCGTTGAAGAATAATTACAAATTTCTTTGATATATAAATAATATTTATTAAGTTTGAAAAAATAAATATTAATGGAATGGTTATGAAAAAGTTCATTTTTACTGTAATATTATCAGTAGCTGTATTGTTTATAAATATGCAAAGTCTATTATCAGTAGATTTGATTGGATATTTCCATAATTGGAATTATTCTGAAGCACCTTATATTCACCTCAATAATGTTGATGATAGATACAGCTATATTATCGTATCTTTTGCGATACCTACTTCTAATGCGAATATGACGATGAATTTTAGTCCCGATGGAGTTTTACAAGCCGAGTTTATATCCAAAATACAAACAATGCAATCTTTAGGAAAAAAAATACTCATAAGTATTGGTGGAGCAACATCTACTATTGATATCAGCAATGCGACTCAAAAAAATAATTTCGTTAATTCACTAAATACGATTATAAATACTTATGGATTTGATGGAATTGATATCGATATTGAAAGTGGAAACTCAATTCTAATAACTAGTGGGTCAACAATTAATAATCCAACAAATCAATCAATGGTAAATCTGATTGAAGCAATTAAACAAATAATGTCCGATTATAGAAGCGCACATAATAAAAAAATGCTATTAACAATGGCACCTGAAACTGCTTATGTACAGGGTGGACAATCTGGCTTCGGAAGCATTTGGGGCGGATATCTTCCAATAATTAACGCATTGCGAGATTCCATCGATATTCTTCAAGTTCAACTTTATAATTCAGGAACAATGTATGGTGTTGATGGCAATATTTATACTCAAGGTACTGCTGATTTTATTATTGCTATGACTGAGACAACCATCAAAGGATTTAACACTTCTGGTGGATATTTCAATGGATTGGATGCTTCAAAAGTAGCAATTGGATTGCCTGCTTGTTCATCTGCAGCTGGTGGTGGTTTTGTTGATACAAATACTGTTAAATCTGCAATAAATTATCTAATCGGAAAAGGAACTAAACCAGGTTCTTATACATTAAAGAATGCATCTGGTTATCCAAATTTAAGAGGAATGATGACTTGGAGTATCAATTGGGATGCAGTTGCTAGTTGTGGTGGTAGATATAGCTATGCGAATAATTTCTCGGGAATCTTCACTGAAATAGCAAAATATAAATTAATTGTAAATTATGGCTCTGGTTCTGGAAATTACAAAAAAGATACAACAATTACAATTATAGCAAACCCTGCAGAAAAAGGTTACAAATTTCTAAATTGGAGTGGAAGCACGGAGTATATTTCAGATATTTATAATGACACAACAACTGTAACAATGCCAAATAAAGATATTGATTTAACGGCAAATTATGAAAAAATCAAATATAATCTCATTATTGAAAATGGCTCTGGAAGTGGTGATTATTTTGCTGAAACTCTTATAAATATTTACGCAATTTCCCCACCAAAGAAAAGATTTACAAATTGGTCTGGCGATACAGAATTATTAATCAATTCAAGTAATGATTCAGCATTAATAATTATGCCTTATTCAAATACAAAATTAACAGCAAATTTCGAACTTATAAGATACAATTTAAAAGTTAACAATGGCGTAGGAACCGGCATCTATTTGCCTGACAGCATAATACATATTAAAGCCGATATTCCAAAGTCTGGATATAAATTTGATAGGTGGATTGGAGATGTTAATTATTTAAAAAATGCCTTTATTGACTCAACTGAGCTAATTATGCCTGAAAAAAATATCGAAATTACAGCACAATTCATTATAATTAAATTAGACTCATTTAACTTAAATGTTGTGAATGGTTATGGAAGTGGGAAGTATCTCAAAGATGCAAAAGTAAAAATCTATTTTATAAAAACCTTAGAGAATCAGAAATTTTTAAGATGGTCTGGAGATACAAGTTATATCGAAAAACCTAACCAAGATACAACTTATGTTATTATTCCAAATAAAGATTTGAATATTAAAGCTGAATACTCTTTAATTAGCGATGTAATTGAAGATGCAGGCATGAATAATATTTTTGAAAATGTATATAATTGTAATCACATTGATAATATTAATATTTGGGATATTAATGGAGATTTGATTTCAAATCTAAAAATAACAGAATTTCAAAATATTTATTATTTGCCGAAGGGTTGTTATATTATAAAAATCTGTGATAAGTATTATAAAGTTTTGAACTTATAAAAAAAGAGGCAATCCTTTTTGGGGATTGCCTCTTAATTAAAAGCTATTTCTAAAATATCTTTTAGTGTTTATTTTGTGCGTCAACTACTGCAATAGCAATCATATCTAAGATTTGATTGATTTCATCGCCGCGTTGCAATACGTGAACTGATTTTGATAAACCTAATACGATTGGTCCAATTGTATTAGCTCCACCAATTCTGGATAATAATTTATAAGCAATATTACCTGAATTTAAATCTGGGAATATAAGAGTATTTGCTCCACCTTTTAAATCAGAGAATGCAAAGCTATTATCAATAATATCAGGAACAACTGCAGTATCTGCCTGCATTTCACCATCAACCATTAATTCTGAGTCTCTTGATTTAATTAAACGGAGGGCTTTAACCATCTTGTCTGGTGATTCGCCAGGAGCTGAACCAAAGTTGCTATATGATAATAATGCAACTTTAGGAGTGATGTCAAATATTTTAACAAAATTTGCTGCCTGAAGTGTGATATCAGAGATTTCTTCAGCTGTTGGATTAACGTTAACTGTTGTATCTGCAAGGAAAAATGTATCAGTTTTAGTTGATAAGATATATAAGCCAGATACTTTTTTGTATTTTGCTTCTCTACCAATTATCTGTAAAGCTGGACGAATTGTTTCAGGATAATGAGATGTTAAGCCTGAAATCATACCATCAGCAAAACCAAGATGAACCATCATTGAACCAAAATAGTTAGTTCTGGTCATCATAATTTTTTCAGCTTCTTTTCTTGTGATACCTTTTCTTTGTCTCAATTTGATAAATTCTTCAATGAATAATTCAATTTTATCATATTCTTTAGGATTGATAATTTGAATTCCTTCGATATCTAATGAATTTTCTGCAGCAATTCTCTTGATTTTTTCAACATTACCAAGTAAAATTGGTTTTGCAATTCCTTCATCAATACTCAATTGAGCTGCTTTGATGATTTTTGGTTCTGTACCTTCAGGGAACACAATTGTTTGAGCATTTGAAGCTGCTTTTCTATAAATTGGAGTCATAATCTTCTGAGCTCTGCCCATTCTGATATCTAGACTACGTTTATATGCTTCCCAATCTGTGATTGGTTTTTTAGCAACGCCAGTTTCCATAGCTGCTTTAGCAACTGCTGGAGCAACCCAAGTTAATACTCTATGGTCAAATGGTTTTGGAATAATATATTCATTACCAAAATTCAATTCAATTCCTTCATAAGCTTTTTTAACTAGTTCAGGAACATCTTCTTTAGCTAATTTCGCAAGTGCATAAGCTGCTGCTTGTTTCATTGGTTCATTGATTGCATTTGCAGCAACGTCTAAAGCACCTCTGAAGATGAATGGGAAACCAAGAACATTATTCACCTGGTTAGGATAATCTGAGCGTCCAGTAGCCATTATAACGTCTTTACGTACTGAAAAAACATCTTCTGG
This sequence comes from uncultured Ignavibacteria bacterium, assembly GCA_903911805.1. Taxonomy (GTDB): domain Bacteria; phylum Bacteroidota; class Ignavibacteria; order Kapaibacteriales; family UBA2268; genus CAIWET01. The sequence goes on from CAIWET010000566.1 coordinate 8,139, forward strand.
TGTAATTTCTGGATCAGGATTTGCCATTGCAAAAATAATACAATTTGGTGCCATAGAAGCAACCATATCTGTGGAAACTGTATTTGCTTGAGATAAACCAACAAAAACGTCAGCATCAACAAAAGCATCAGCTAAAGATCTACGATCAGTTTCAGCAGCAAATTCTTCTTTATAATGGTTCATGCCTTTTTCTCTACCTTTATAGATAACGCCGATTGAATCGCACATAAGTACGTTTTCTTTCTTAATACCTAAACTGATATGGAATTTACAGCAAGCAATACCGGAAGCTCCAGCACCATTATAAACAACTTTTACTTCATCCATTTTTTTGCCAGAAAGCTCAACAGCATTTAATAATGCAGCACCTGAAATGATAGCTGTTCCGTGTTGGTCATCGTGGAAAACAGGTATATTCATTGTGCGTTTCAATTCTTCTTCGATTTCAAAGCATTCTGGACCCTTGATATCTTCAAGGTTAATTCCACCAAATGTAGGTTCTAACATTTGGCAAGCTTTAATAATATCGGCATTGTTTTTTGAGCGTAATTCAATATCAAATACATCGATATCTGCAAATGCTTTGAATAATACTCCTTTACCTTCCATAACAGGTTTTCCTGCTTCTGGTCCGATATCACCTAAACCTAAAACTGCTGTACCATTGGAAATAACAGCAACCAAATTACCTTTTGCAGTATAATCATATACTTTAGATACATCTGCGTGTATCTCGCGGCAAGGTTCTGCTACACCTGGTGTATATGCTAGAGATAAGTCTCTTGCAGTTACGCAGGGCTTGGTAATAACGACTTCGATTTTACCTTTTCTGCCCATACTATGGTATTCTAGGGCATCTTCTTTTCTGATTTTCATATAAATTTAAACTCCTGATTGTTCATTTTTTAAACAATTATTCACTTAGTCTTTTAAAAAACGATACAAACTAATTATAAAATTTGAATTGTCAAAGAAAATTATCATTTTTTTTCAAAAAAAATTGTTTTTATACGTTAATATACTTTTGAATGTATTATTAATTAATTAAAGTTTGAAATGATTGGTCTAAAGTTCGTTAAAATATTTCTTGTAATTCTCTTTGTTTCAACGTCATTAATGGCAGATGATTTAGAAAAAGCAAAAGCTATTTATGATAAAGCTTTATCTGAAGTTGATAAAAAAAATTATGATGAAGCGATTAATTTATTTGATAAAGCTTTGAAGATTTCACCTGATAATCTTAGCTTACTTTACGAAAAAGGCTTTGCTTACTACCTTAAAAGAGATTTTAAAACAGCTATTGTTATTTTCAAAGATTTATTAATTAAAAATATCCAAGAACCAAACTGCTATATTCTTTTAGGAAATTCATTGGATTATGAGGACCATCTTGATTCTGCGAGAATTGTTTACAATCTCGGTATTTCTAAATTCCCTTCTAATGGTGCTTTATATTATCAACTTGGAAATTCTTATGTAGGCAGAGGTCCAATGGCTGATGCTTCAGCGCAATGGGAATTAGGTGTTCAGAATGACCCTGGTTATCCAAATAACTATTTTCAATTGGCTAAGTATTATTCTAAGATAGCAGATAAGCTTTGGAGTGTAATTTATGGAGAGCTCTTTTTAAACATTTCTGACAATGCAGAAAGAAGCAAAGAAATGTCTAATTTGCTTTACAATACCTACAAAGAAGCATTATTCTATAAAAAAGATACAACCGTATCTGTGAAATTTACAAATATCAATATTGTTTACAACAAGGATTCCGTTAAAAGAGATTTGCCATTTGCTGTGAATTATCAAAATACGATGGTAACTGCATTCGAGGAAAGTAAGATTTCTGATATTGATCAATACTCAATTGAAAGCTTGACAGAAATTCGCAAGGAATTTATTGATACTTGGTTTTTGAATAAATTGGACAAGAAATTCACTAATATTCTTTTTGACAAACATAAAAAAATGATAGAAGATAGTGTTTTCCTTGCTTACAATTATTGGTTATTCAGAGAAGCAAATCCCGATGAATTCAAAAAATGGATTTCTAAAAAAGAAAATATTATTGCGTTTAAAAAATTCAACAATTGGTTTGTAGATAATCCTGAGAATATGTCAATGGGACATTTCTTTACAAGGTTTATGTACGATTATATGATTAATAATCTTGAATTTAAAAACAAATAGATGCATAACTGACTGCTGATTCAGTCATAAAATCATCCCATTGATTATAATCCAGAAAAGTTCCTTTTTCTGGATTTGCTATTTTAAGTAAAGCATAAAATGGAGCAGTACCACAAACTTTTCTATTATCTTTTGTAGCAATAATTTTCCCTAAATATTCTTCGGCATTGCAATTTTTCAGGGATTCAATTAAATCCATATCTTCAGTTTTTATTAGTTCCAATTGCTCTCTTGCAGCAAAGTCATCACCAAATCTCTTGCCAATATGTGCCAAATCACCGCTTGCAATTATCACGGCATTTGGATATTTTGCATAAACACATTCTTTTATTATATTGATTTGATTATTTAATGAACTATTATCTGTTGGCTGCTCGCCACTATCAATAAATTCATAAATTGAACCTGCTAAAATCGGTAATATCTTGAAATCTTTTATGATTAATCTTTTTAGCAAAACTGCGTGATATTCAATTGAGTGCTCTTCCCTATGTGCACGATTATCAATTGTCAGTGTGGGATATTTTGATTTAATCTCATTCATTAATTCTAAATCTGTTTCGACTAATCCAAATGGTGTTTCAAAATGTTTATCGCAAAACATAAAGAAATCGGAATTTCCGTGATGAGCTGTGCCAATCACAACAAACAAACCTGGATTAGTATCTTTTATTGCATTATAAGCTTTAGAATAAGCTGGGAATGATTCTTTAATTCTAAAATCAATATGAGGAACTGCAATTGCTTTTGCATTGCTGAATGATGGTTCATTTGAAACATTTAATATCTCATCAATTTCTTTCGCAGCTTCTTCTGGTATATCTGAAAATGAAGAACCGATACAATTTGATGGGCGAATTGATGCTTTATCATAATCTTCTAATTCCTTTTTTAAAGCATCGAAATTTGGAGTATCCATAAAGCCATATTCATCTAGAGCCTCAATAATATCCATTACATTCGCATAAACATCCTGAGCATATTCATTGAAGTTACTGTTTAATATTTCCATCAACTGTTCTTGATTTATTCCATCATTTGCAAGCTGAAGTATTTCCATTATAAATAATGGGAACATTGGCTCCTTTTCGGTATATCCAGCTTTATCAACTAATTTGATATATTCAGCATTTTCATATTTTAATACTTGATAACCTATTTCTTCTCTTATTTTTGGCAAATTTTCCATTTTATTTCTTTCGCTCTATTTCCCACAAGAATGCATATTTCAAAAAAGTTCCTATCATACTGCTCATTGCAGCAATGAACCCATAAACGCCATCAAGAATACCCTTATTTATGAAATAAAGTCTGATGAATGCTATTATAGGATTTAAAATAAGGTTAGAAAATTTAAATTTCTTACCTTTTAGATTATAAGCTTTAGCTGAAA
>CAIWET010000567.1 GCA_903911805.1 uncultured Ignavibacteria bacterium
ATAAGATATAATGCTTTCATTCCAATAAATCCCTCTCTCCTTGAACAACACCCAAAAGTTAGAAAAATACTTTTGGGATTTTTTTTCTAAAAACTATCCTCATCTAAAGAAAGCCTTCCTACAGCAACATCGTTGCGACCTATTAGTAGAAATATGATTTACCAAATATTCCTTTTTCAAGCTTCCCGATTCTGTAAAGATTGGGGTATAGGGTTTAGGGTTTTGGGTATTGGAAAGAGGGGTTATTGATTTTATCTTCCTCCTATACACAAAAATAATAAAAAAAAATAAAAATCGTTTATTGAAACATTAGTTAATATTTAATAAGAAAAAATGAAATTTGAATGGGACGAAGATAAAAATCTAGCTAATTTGAAAAAACATAAAATTTCATTTGAGGATGCAGCATTCGTTTTTTCTGACAAAGAAGCATTAACTATTTACGACAATGAACATTCTGCTGACGAGGATAGATGGATTACTATCGGAATGATAAAAAACACCAATTTGATTGTTGTAATCCACACAGAAAGAATTAGAAAAGATATTGATTTTATTAGTATTATCTCAGCTAGAAAAGCTAATAAAAATGAAATAAATGAATATATTAATCAATTATCGGTAAAATTATGAAATCTCAATATGATTTTTCTAAAGGGGAAAAAGGAAAATTTTACATCTCAGAAGATGAAATTGAATTGCCAATTTATCTAAATTCGGAGATTCAGAAATTTTACCTTAATTTAGCATCCAAAAATAAAATTGCACTTTCGGAGCTCATTAGCAATATTTTAAATAAAGATATTGAAATTGCTAACATTATTTTGCCGAATTAACAACTAATTTACCTTGTTCAAAACTTAATAATTGTTTCATCAAATCTAAAGAATGCCTTCCTACAGCAACGTAGTTGCGACCTATTAGTAGAAATAAAATTTAGCAGGTATTCCTCAAGCATCCAAATTCAGTCAAGAATGGGTTTAGGGTATTGGGTATTGGGTATTGGAAAGAGTGGTTAATGTTTTCTTCTTCCTCCAATACCCACCACCCTATACCCTTTACCCTAAAATAATATAAAAAATCAAAAATCGTTTTTAATCTTATGGGTTTTTAGTAATCAAGAAATATTATTATTTGGAATCACACAATGAGCGATATTAAAATATTTGAAACAAAGAAAGTAAGAAGTATTTGGAATGAAAATGCTGAAAAATGGTATTTTTCAATAGTTGATGTAATTTCAATATTATCAGATAGTATAGACCCAACAAGCTATTGGAGAAAATTAAAAGAAAGACTAAAAGCTGAAGGAAATGAAACCGTGACAAATTGTCACGCTTTGAAAATGGTGGCTAAAGATGGCAAGATGAGATTAACAGATGTAGCTGATACTGAGCAAATATTTAGATTAATACAATCAATTCCATCACCTAAGGCAGAGCCATTTAAACAATGGCTAGCATTGGTTGGATATGAACGTATTGAAGAGACTGAAGATCCAGAAAAGGCTCTCGACAGGGCTATGGAATCCTATCTTAAAAAAGGTTATTCTAAAGAATGGATAAATCAGAGATTAAAAAGTATTGAAATTCGTAAAGAATTAACTGATGAATGGGAAAATCGAGGTGTAAAAAAAGGACAGGAATTTGCAATTTTAACTGATGAAATCACTAAAGCTTGGTCAGGTTTCTCAACTAAAGAATATAAGAACTACAAAGATTTGAAAAAAGAAAATCTTCGAGATAATATGACAAATCTTGAATTAGTTTTAAATATGTTAGCCGAAGCAACAACAACTGAGATTTCGAAAGAGAAAAGTCCTGAATCATTTGAAGATAATAAAACAATTGCTAATCAAGGCGGTAAGATTGCTGGAGATACCAGAAAAGCAATTGAAGAAAAATCCGGGAAAAAAATTGTTACAAAACTAAATGCAAAGAAATTTTTAGCAATTGAACCAAAAAAGAACTTAAAATCATAAATTGAATTAACTTCTTGGTTACTGTGAAGCGGAATGAGAGCGGTTCTTGTTTTCTTCATCTTCCTATACCCACCACCCTATACCCTTTACCCTAAAATAAAAAATTAATTGCTATTGTTTGTTAATAATTATCTAATATTTTCTTATTTTTGAATATTGTGAATTCAGAAAAAATGAATTATTATTATATAAATTGATGTTTAACAATTGATAGTTAAAAAATTATGAAAACAAGAATTGAAAAAGATTCAATGGGTGACATTGAAGTTCCTTCCGACGTTTATTGGGGCGCTCAAACTGCTCGTTCCCTTATACATTTTAAAATCGGTATCGAAAGAATGCCTCGCGAAATTATCCGTGCTATGGGTACTTTAAAAAAAGCTGCAGCGCTTGTTAATGCCGATTTAGGCGTTTTGGCAAGAGATAAAGCTGAATTAATCGCAAAATCTGCTGACGAAGTTATTTCAGGCAAATTAGATGCTCATTTTCCTCTTTCAATTTGGCAAACTGGCTCTGGCACTCAGTCAAATATGAACTCTAACGAAGTGATTTCTAATCGTGCTATTGAATTGGTTGGCGGAGAAATGGGTTCAAAAAAACCTATCCACCCAAATGACGATGTAAATAAATCCCAAAGCTCAAATGATACTTTCCCAACTGCAATGCACATTGCCGCAGCTGAAGAATTGAACCATAATTTATTACCAGCTTTAGTTATTTTACGTACTACATTGGCAAAAAAAGCCAAAGAATTCAAAGATATGATTAAATCTGGCAGAACTCACTTAATGGATGCTGTTCCAATTACTTTGGGACAAGAATTCAGCGGTTATGTTCAGCAATTAGATATGGCAATCCAAAGAATTAATCTAGTTCTTCCTGGTATTTATGAATTAGCACTTGGCGGAACAGCTGTTGGAACTGGATTGAATGCACATCCTGAATTCGCAGTTAGAGTTGCTGCAAAAATTGCAGAATTAACAAATCTTCCTTTTGTTACAGCTCCAAATAAATTTGAATCTTTAGCAGCTCACGATGCTTTAGTTTTTGCTCACGGAGCATTGAAATCTTTAGCAGCTAGCTTTATGAAAATTGCAAATGACATACGTTGGATGGCTTCTGGTCCAAGATGTGGTCTTGGTGAATTAGCAATTCCAGAAAACGAACCAGGTTCTTCGATTATGCCAGGGAAAGTAAATCCAACACAGAGTGAAGCTATGACAATGGTTGCTACTCAAGTATTCGGAAATGACGTTTCAATCAATTTTGGTGGATCTCAGGGTAATTTTGAATTGAATGTTTTCAAACCTGTTATCATTTTCAATTTCTTGCAATCTGTTAGATTACTTTCTGATACTTGCATTATGTTCAATGAGCATTGTGCAGTTGGAATAGAAGCAATTAAAGAAAAATTGGATTATTACAATCAAAATACTTTGATGTTGGTAACAGCATTAAATCCAGTAATTGGTTATGACAATGCAGCAAAAATTGCAAAATTTGCTCATCATAATAATACTACTTTGAAAGCAGCAGCAATTGAATTGAATTTATTAACTTCAGAAAAGTTTGACGAAGTAGTTCGTCCTGAATTAATGCTTGGTCCATCTTTAGACTAATTAAGGAAAAATATGTTTTCATTAGAATATAGCGAAATACAAGAAGCAATCAGAGATACAGCAAGAAAGTATGCTCAGGATAATATTGCTGCTGGTGCATCAGATAGGGACAAAAACGAGATTTTCCCAACCGAAATCCTTAAAGAATTAGGTGAGCTCGGATTTATGGGAATGATGGTTTCTCCTGATTGGGGTGGCAGTGGACTTGATACTTTGAGTTATTCAATTGCAATTGAAGAAATATCAAAAGCCGATGCTTCTGTGGCAGTTGTTCTTTCAGTGCAAAATTCTTTAGTTGATTGGATTTTAGAAAAATTCGGCTCGGATTTTCTTAAAGAAAATTACTTAACAAAATTAGCAACAGGAGAATTCATTGGCGCTTATGCACTTAGCGAAGCTGAGGCAGGCTCCGATGCAACTCAATTAAAAACTTTTGCTGAAAAAGTTGGTGATAAATGGGTAATTAATGGCACAAAAAGCTGGATTACTTCCGGTAAGAATGCTGATGTTTTCGTAGTTTTTGCTCAAACAGATTTTGAGAAAAAGCACAGAGGTATCACTGCATTTTTGGTTGAAAAAGGAACTCCAGGTTTTGACATTGGCAAAAAAGAAGAGAAAATGGGACTTCGCTCAAGCGACACCACTACTTTGAGCTTTACAAATGCAGAAATTCCAGAAGCAAATATGATTGGAAACCTTGGTCAAGGCTTTTATATTGCAATGGAAGGTCTTGCTGGAGGTAGAATTGGTATTGCTTCTCAAGCATTAGGAATTGCACAAGGCGCTTTTGATTTGGCAGCAAAATATGCAATCGATAGAAAAGCATTTGGCAAGCAATTAATGGAACATCAGATGATTCAACAGAAAATTGCTCAAATGCAAATGAAACTTTCAGCCGCGAGAATGCTCGTTCACAAAGTCGCCTGGATGAAAGATGCCGGAATACCTCATAATCAGGAATCCAGTGAAGCCAAGCTTTTTGCATCAACAATTGCTAACGAAATTTGTCGCGATGCTGTTCAAATTCACGGCGGATATGGTTATACAAGAGAATATCAAGTTGAAAGAATGATGCGTGACGCCAAAGTAACTGAAATTTATGAAGGTACTTCAGAAATACAGCATATTGTAATTGCTCGTGAAGTATTGAAGAAATATTCAGAGTAAAAAATTCCGTCAAAACTAAAAAAGAAAAATCCAGGAATTCAACAAATAATTGATTTCCTGGATTTTTTTATATTAATCTTCAACAGTCTTATTTTGTTGAGGCAATGAAAAATAAAAAGTTGATCCAATATTTATTTGGCTTACAACTTCAATAATTCCACTATGTTTTGCAACAAATTCTTTGCATAATATTAATCCTAATCCTGTACCAGTTTCCCCGTTAGTTCCAAGATTTGTAATACTTTGGTCAATTCTGAAAAGTTTAGATATAGTTTCTTCATTCATTCCAATGCCTGAATCTTTTACATAAATATAGACTTCATTTGGAGTGCTTCTATGTAAATCAATACCAATTTCAATTATACCATTCTCTCGAGTAAATTTAATTGCATTAGATATTAAATTTCTAACAACTAAAATTAAAAGATTTGGGTCTCCATAAATAATTCTATTGGTTTCAGGATTAACAATAATTTTTATATTCTTTTTATTAGCAGAAAGTATTAATAGATTAATTGTGTTATCAATTAGGAATTTTAAGTCAAAATATTCAGGTTCGAATTTAATATTTCCTCTTTGCGATCTAGCCCATACTAATAAATTTTCAATGAGATTATAAATACTTCTTGTATTTAATGTCATTAATTCCAAAAACTTCAATCTCTCTGAGTCGCCTATGTCATTATATGTATCTAATAAATACTCGGTTACCTGCATAAAATTTCCCAAAGGGCTTTTCAAATCGTGTGCAATTATCGAAAAAAACTTGTCTTTAGTTGAATTTAGCTCTTTTAGAGTGATTTCGCTTTGAACTAATTCTTCTTCAGCTTCTTTTCTAATAACAATATTCATTGCAAATGAAATTAAAATATCTATTGTCTTTACATCTTTATCTGTATAATCAGTAAGTTTATTTCCCAAACCGATTAGAGCTTTTACTTTGCCACTTCTAATAAATGGCACAATAACTTCTCGAGTAACCTCAGCATGCCCTTCAGGCATACCTTTTTTGTTAGGCATTGATGAATAATCATTATGTATAACAGCTTCTTTAGCATAAAACGCATCAACCCAAACACCTGCTTTGGCAATTGGATAATGCGATCCAGCTCCTTCAGCAGTACACATATTTTGTAGTGTGTTTGTAGACCATCTGACTAGTGTTAAATTTTCTTGATCATCATCTACAAAATGGAAAAAACCAATTTTGCTTTGTGTTAAAGTTTCTGCAAAATCAAGTGTAATTTGCAATACTTCATTTATTGATAATTCGTAAGAATCTTCGTTTAATTTGATTCTGAACTCGTTCAGTGATTCAGAGATTTTTCTATCAGTTATGTCTAATATAATTGGTAACAAATAAAGGGGATTACCATTATCATCTCTAACAACTGAAACAGTTACTTCACCCCATATAATGTCATTATTTTTCTTTATATATCTTTTACAAAATTTAAGAGTTTCAACGTTACCTTTAATCAACTCATTCAAATTATCAATTCCGATTTGTATGTCATCAATATAAGTAAAATCATCAATTAATTTCCCAAATACTTCTTCGAATGAATAACCTAAAGAATCAATAAAGGATTTATTACAAGATTTAATTATGCGATCTAATCCTAAAATAGCACTACTTACAGGCGATTTATCAAAAGTATTCTTAAACCGTTCAATTCCTTCATTTAGAGCCTTTTCTGTTAATACTTTTTCAGTAATATCCTGAAAAAATCCATATAAACGTCTATTTGTTAAATCAGGCTTCCCAATTGCATGAACATATTTATGATTGCCTTTGGCTGAGATTATATCTAATTCTAAATCGAATGATTCACCATCATTAATTGCTTTTTTAACTGCAGAAGTTATTAATGGATAGGATTCATTAGTATAAAAACCAACCCCATTATCTAAGTTTGGTTCAAAATCCAATTCAACTTCGTGTATATGATAAATTCCTTCAGTCCAATGCTGCTTGCCTGTATCTATATTCAATTCCCAAGCACCAACTTTACCAATTTTTTCAGTTTCAGTTAATATGGACTGGCTTTTTAGTAATGCAACATTAGATTTATTATGTTCAAATATCTCATAATTTAATTCTGAAGTTTTTTCAGCTACTTGTTTTTCTAATATTAACTGATATTTAGCAAGTTCCTTTTTTTGCCATAAATTTTCTAAATTAAGCGTGATTATACTTAGAAAATTTCTTATTGCTGGGTTATATTTACTAAATAAATCTAAATTACTAAATTGTATAGTTATTAGTCCATATAATCGTTTTTGAGTTTGTAATATATAATTTAAATATTCAGTCCCTTTGGGTAAATCTAAAACAATTTTAGCAGTATCTTCAGGGATATGCTTAAAAATTTCTTCAAAATTACTTGTTACATCAATTTTATCACCAACTTGATCTATACCTCTAATAATTATTGAACAATGAGAAACACCTGGTATATTCTTAATTGTACTAACAATAAATTCACCCATTTTTGAATAGTCATTAAAAACACTTAACATGCTCTGCACAGCAATGAGCTGATTTAGTATTTCAATTTCTTTTTGCGAAGAATCTATTAAAGTTGACATAATTTTAAGTATTTATTGTAAATATTCGCTAGGTTTTAAATAATATGGATTTCTAATAATCTGATCTTTTATAATCATAAAAGGATGCACTTTCAAACATTCTAAAATTGTATAGCCATCAAATTGATTAGCATCATATTGGCAAATAGCGGTAACTGGATAATCGGCTACAAGATCATTAACTTTAGATTCGTATTCCATTAATCTTTTTGAGCCTGGAATTCCTTTTAAAGCCCAAGCCATTTCTCCAGTAACTCTAGATGCTAAAAAATTCTCTGATGCTGAGGTAATATAAAAATTCTTTAAAGTTTCTAACATTTCATCTGGGTGAAAGTGTCCATGTGGGCAATAAACACTTTTTGCGTCTGTAACCACAAAATTATTTAAATCTTCATTATTAAATTCTACTCCTTTTTCAGAAAGCCATTGCTTTATCTCTGTTGGAGAAAGCTCGTCAGCAAAATATGCAACTTTTTCTTTTGAAGAAATTCCAGAGTTAATGTATTTTGAAATGATATCTTTTCTTTCCTCTTCATTGCTATAAATCAAGCACATATGTGTGCCATTAAGGAATTTCTCATCTGTAAAGCCCATATTGATATGAATTCTATCATTGCTCATCATTTTACTCCATAAAATTAATTAAATATTTTTGTAATTTAAATAAAAATAATCCAACAACCAAACATTTTTTTGAATATTTAAATCAAATTTTAAAATATCATTTAAATATATGTTTGCAGCACCTCTTTAAATTTAATTTAATTGAAATAAATTATGATTAACATTAAAAACATCTGCTAAAATTAGTAGCTATATTAATGAATCCATAAGAAAAGTTATAATGGATTCTTTGGGTATTGTAAAAATGTATAATATCAATAGCGGTAAAGTTACACAAGAAAAATGTGTAAAAGGAGGCAATTCAGTTTGCGAATATCATATTACTTGGTAATATTACATTTTCATTGAAATTTTCACAAAAAAAGGTAAATCAATTGATTTACCTTTTTTGTTTTTACAAAACAACTCATTTATTTTCGTCCATTCTATCTTTTTCTCTTTGCTTTCGCTTATCTTCATCAATAATTGTCTTGAAGAAGCTATAAAAACCGACTATAATTCCTGTTATCGATAATGTCATCAACCAAGTTGGTGACGTTGCATAAGTGCTATCTATCCACCAGCCTAAAAGTGACAATCCCAAAACAGAACCTGAAAGTTGATAAGAAGCTGAGATATAAATGTTTGAAGAAAAATCCGGGATTTTTGGTTTCAATATTTCTGGGATTTTTGCCATTTATTTCTCTTTTTTCTTTACATAAATTACTTCAACATTGGCACCAAAGTTACATATAATGCCGTTAATATTGCAGACGTAATTACTCCGCTTATATTAGCTCCCAATGCAAGAGGCAATATTATTTCGTGTGGATTAACTTCAGAAACTGATTTCTGAGCTACTTTGGCTGTTGTTGGAACGCAACTTACTGCTGCAATACCAATTGTTGGGTTAAACTGCCCTTTAGTAAAGAAGTAAACTATATAACCGCCAACAATTCCACCAATTCCAGAGAGAAGTAATGAGGTTATTCCAAGAATTAAGATTAATAGAATTTTTGGATTTAAAATTGTATTGGCTTCGCAAAGCACTCCAAGCAATAATCCCAAGAAAAATGTACTTCCATATAGAATTGGACCATCAATTAATTTAATAAATGTTTCAATTCCTGCTTCTCTAACTGCAACTCCTACGAATAATGAAAGGAAGAGTGGTGCCGCTACGGGGAACAAAATACACAATACTGCACTTGCTATCACAGAAAAAGCAAGCTTTTCGCCAGAAGTAATTTTATCCATCTTTTTTGCAGGTGGCATTTTCATTCCTCTGATTTTTTTAGGGATCAGAAGTTTAATGAGATATGGATAGCCACCATACGTCAATCCGAGATAAAGATATGCCACAACTGTGATAGGCACAAATAATTCTTTTGATAGGATTAACGACGTATAAAGCACCATAGGCCCGTCTGCTCCGCCAACCATAGCAATTGATGCAGCATCATTATAACTTAATCCACAAGCAACAGCAATTGGGAATGTGGCTATTGTACCAAATTCTGCACAAAGCGCCAAAAACATACTTAAAAATGGACGTGCTAATAAATAACCAACATCTAATAAAACACCGATGCCCATAAATACTAAGCAAGCAATTAAGCCATTACTAAAAGTGAATGTATAAATCGGTTGAAGAAAATCAATTTGTAATATATTCATTAAATGACTTGGCTCTGAAGCCAAAGGGTCTAAAAATAATGTACCGTGCTTTCCACCATCTAAGAATAGAACACCTGCGTTAACTGCAGTCATTCCAATTCCCATTGGAATCATTAATAACGGTTCCAATACGCCTTTTTTTCCAAGATAAACAAGTAACATTCCAAGAAAAATAAGCACTACTCTACCAATAAGAATATTCATTGGTGAATCGAATAATGTACCAAATCCCTGAAATATTTTTCCTAATAAGCTAAAATCCATAATATTGCCATTTCAAAAAATTAGTTTTTTTCATTTTTTTTAAATAATTTTAGTGCAAAGAAGATACCTTTAATAAGCAATACTACAAAAAATGCAATAATTGCTCCACCTCCATACACAGTCAACGCCAATGTGATCGAATCCATATTAACTTCTCCTATTCAAATTCGCAGAGAGTTTGATTTTGATCTACCGGATCGCCGATATTTACTAAAATTTTAGCAATTTTTCCTGTTTTAGCTGAATATATATTTGTTTTCATTTTCATTGTTTCTAATGCCATAATTTTATCTCTTTCCTGCACCATATCGCCAATTTTTACATAAATTTCCATTACTTTTCCATTTACTGGAGAGCCTTGAGAATTTTTTGGAGTTACTGGAGCGCTTGGACGAGCAATAATAACTGTATCGCTTTCGGGATTTTGTATCCCGTAATTTTCTGCTCTGAATAAAGAAGGATTGTAAAATTGCTGAGATTGCTGAACATCTTCGCCATCATCAATCACTTCTACTTCTACATCATATTTTTTTCCGTTAACGGAAATTACCATTTTTTTCATAATAATCTTATTATCTATGTGGAACACTATGAGACATAACATTTGCTCTTCCGGCTCTTGCCCAATCTGATTTGGTAGAATCCGATAAGAAACTTATTTTTTTTATTTTTACTTTTTGATTTAATACTGAAAAAGCTGCAGCCGAAATTACTGCAATTAATTCATCATCATCTTCAATTTTTATTTGTTTAGACACAATTGCGGATTCAAATTCTTTAAATTTTTGAATTACAGTCTTTTCTTCTGGATGATTATAATCATAGAGTTTGCTAGCGGCAAATCTCATCAAGAATAAAATAACCGACATCACTACAAAGAATATTAAAATACCTTCCATAATTTTTCCTTTATAATGGTATTAATCCGTGTTTTTTCATTGGTCTCAATTCTCTTTTATTCTTTAAAGATTCGAGTGCAATGCTCAAATATTGCCTTGTTTTCTTTGGCTCTAATATAGTATCAATCATACCAATTGCAGCTGCAGGATAAGGACTTGCAAATTGTTGACGATATTGGTCAATTAATTCCGCTCTTTTTGTTTTTGGGTCTTCTGAATTTTTAATTTCATCTTTAAAAATAACTGAAACAGCTCCTTCAGCACCCATAACAGCAATTTCTGCTGAAGGCCAGGCAGCAACTCTATCTGCTCCCAAGCTTTTAGCACCCATTGCTAGGTATGCTCCACCATAAGCTTTTCTTATGATAATTGAAATTTTTGGAACTGTAGTTGCTGAAAATGAAAATAGCATTTTAGCACCGTGACGAATAATTCCACCAAATTCCTGCTCTACTCCTGGTAAAAATCCGGGAACATCTACAAATGAAATAATTGGAATATTGAAAGCATTGCAAAATCTTATAAATCTTGATGATTTGTCGGAAGCGTCAATATCAATAGCGCCAAATTTTTCAATTGGTTGATTTGCTACAATTCCGACAACTTTTCCGTTTAATCGTGCAAATGCTACAATCATATTTGGAGCAAAGTGCTTTTGAATTTCCATTATTGAATTTGGATCAAAAATTCTATACAAAACATCATACATATCATAAGGTTCGCGTGGGTCGTCTGGAATAATTGTATTAAGCGTTTCATCTTCAAAAATAGTCAAATCACCTGGACCAATCATTGGCGGTTCCTCGGTATTATTCGATGGAAGATAAGACAATAATCTTTGGGTGATTTCGATTGCGTCGGCATCATCACGAGCAATAAAGTGAATATTTCCGCTGTGAGTTGCCTGAGCATAAGCTCCACCAAGTTCTTCTGCGGAAATAACTTCGCCAGTTGCTTCTTTGATTACATGAGGACCAGCAATAAACATTTTTCCAATTTTATCAACCATAATGATAAAATCAGTTAATGCAGGAGAATAAGCTGCACCACCGGCACAAGGACCTGCAATAATAGAAATTTGGGGCACTACTCCCGAGAGAAGTGTATTATGATAAAAAATCTCGCCATAACCATTTAAGGAATGAATACCTTCTTGTATTCTTGCTCCACCACTATCATTGAATGATATAAAAGGAGCACCATTTTTCAAAGCCATTTGCATCATTTGGCAAACTTTCCAGGCGTGTCTTCCGCCAACGCTTCCACCCATTACGGTGAAATCCTGAGAAGAAGTATATACCAATCTGCCATTTACAGCACCCAATCCGGTGATAACACCGTCGCCGGATAAATCTTCATTAATCTCGAAAGAAGACTCTCCGTTTTTTACAAAAGTAAAAATTTCATCGTAAAAACCTTGATCGAACAAAAAATGCAATCTCTCTCTAGCAGTCATTTTGTTGAGTTTGTGTTGTGCCTCAGTTTTATCTAAGCCACCACCGAGAAGGGCATTCGAGTGTTTGTCCTTAAGTTCTTCGATCTTTTCTTTAATCGTAGCCATTTTTCACATTGTTAAAAAATCAAACAATAACGAGTTCAAAATTACACACTTTTAATTTTAAAACCAAAGAAAAAGGAAAAAAAATTGGAATTAATGATAATTTAGGTTATCTGAATAGCGGACTAATTATATTTTAGGCTTTAACTTGTTTAAAATATCAAGATTTTATATAAACACTACATCAAATGAACTATAAAATTGTGCCAAAAAGAATTTCTTCAGATGAGCCCCACCTTCAAGGTGGGCTATATCTTCTTTTATCTTTGCTCCAAATTAAACGTAGATTCCTGCTTTCGCAGAAATGACAATGTTTCCTCAGATGAACTCCACCTTGAAGGTGGAGCCCATCTTTAGTAAAGTTTCTTCGTCTTCTGATGGAGTTCACCTTCAAGGTGGGCTCCATCTATAAAATAATTGAATTATGAAAAATGATATAGCGGACTAATTATATTTCAAGCTTTAACTTGTTTAAATTTTCAAGATTTTATATAAACACTACATCAAATGAACTATAAAATTGTGCCAAAAAGAATTTCCTCAGATGAACTCCACCTTGAAGGTGGAGCCCATCTTTAGTAAAGTTTCTTCGTCTTCTGATGGAGTTCACCTTCAAGGTGGGCTCCATCTATAAAATAATTGAATTATGAAAAGTAATATAGCGGACTAATTATATTTTAGGCTTTAACTTGTTTAAAATTTCAAGATTTTATATAAACACTACATCAAATGAACTATAAAATTAATATATGAATTGTCATTTGCATTAATTAAGGTATATAGTGAACGTATTTCAATTCGTTTTGAAGGGTAGCCTGAACGATAATTGTTATAAATTACTAATCCATTAATCTTTTTCATTAAATCAGGTCCAGTAATTTTGGAACTATATGTTTTTTCGTCAATTTTTTTGAATTCCATATTATTTGCACTAAATTTATAATTAGAATAATCCATTGTCCAAGTTTCATTTTTTCTTACATAAACAAGATTTGTTGATAAATTGAAAAGTTTGTTTTTGCTATTGTAATAAATTAAAGCCTCTGAGATGGAAGCAATAAACAAGTTATAAAATACTAAAGTTGATGGTTGAGTTAAACTTACTCCTGTAGTTGATGTGGATACTCCATCAACTTTAAATTTTGCTAATGTGGACTTATAATCTTCAGTAGTACTTCCGTTTTCAATTTGTATTTTAAATAATAAATCATTATATTCTAATTCACAATATGAAATATTGATAAAAATATCTCTAACCGGGCTATTATAGATTATTCTATCAAAAGTTGTTAGACAAGTATCTTTCTCCAAAATAAAGCTTAATTTGTATTTACCTGTTGACAAATCAGGGGCATCTACTTTCAAAGTTGTATCATTGATAATTTGGACATTTTTTTGTAATATGGTATCAAATTTTACCGCTAATATTTTAAAAGTTGAAAAACCCTTACCATAGATATAGAAAGGATAATTAGCAAATATTGTGTCTTGTTGTATTGAAGTTACTTCCAATCCATTAATAGGATGAACAGGATCATCAACACAAGATTGAAAAAAACAATATAATATTATCATTCCTACAAAGTGAGCAATGTTTTTGAGGAGAGGTCTTTTCATTATTTCATCCTTTTAAATTATAAAATTCAATCAAATAACTAATGAAGTAATAATAATTAAAATTATCTACTTTTTATAAACGTCAACTTAAGTGATTTATTGAAATTATCATTATATTGATATCTTTTTGAATAATTTTTTTCCATCCAAAAACAATTTAATTTTAAATATTAAGTCTTTAACTCACTTAATAATAAGGGTTTATTAAATATTATTTAAATTTATTGAAAATGGAAAATACTAACGTATATATAGAGACTTATGGTTGTCAGATGAATTTTAGCGATACTGAAATCGT
Source organism: uncultured Ignavibacteria bacterium (assembly GCA_903911805.1). GTDB lineage: Bacteria > Bacteroidota > Ignavibacteria > Kapaibacteriales > UBA2268 > CAIWET01. The sequence goes on from CAIWET010000567.1 coordinate 14,276, forward strand.
TTCTTCTGTTCTTGTTAATAATGGCTACAGTATGATTGACAATCCTGAAAATGCTGATGTAATCTTCTTAAATACTTGTTCTATAAGGGATAATGCCGAAAAAAAGATTTACGAAAGGTTGATGCACTTAAAGCAATATAAAAAGAAAAACAAAAAATTAGTTGTTGGAGTTTTGGGCTGTATGGCTGAGCGTCTTCGTGGAAGACTCTTAGATGAACGTGAAATCGTAGGAATTGTAGCTGGTCCTGACGAATATCGCAAAGTGCCAGATTTGATTGAAACAGCTCTTCACGGAACCAGAGGAATTGCTGTTCAGCTTTCCAGAGTTGAGACTTACGACGATATTCCACCTCTCAGAACTGAAGGAATTGCAGCTTGGGTATCAATTATGCGTGGTTGTGATAATTTTTGCACTTATTGCGTTGTTCCATATACACGCGGCAGAGAACGCTCACGTCCAGCAAAATCAATCGTTAAAGAAGCTATTGGCCTAGCAGAACACGGATTTAAGGAAATTACTTTGCTTGGTCAAAATGTAAATTCTTTTTATGATGAAGAAACAAAAGAGAATTTTTCAGCTCTTTTAAAGTCAGTTGCTGAAGCAGTTCCTGAGATGCGTATTCGATTTATGACTTCTCACCCAAAAGATATTAGTGACGAGTTGATTGAAACAATTGCTTCACACAAAAATATTTGTAATTTCGTTCATTTGCCAGTTCAAAGCGGTTCAAATAGAGTTTTGGACAAAATGAGCAGGTCATATACTGTTGAGCATTATTTGGAAAGAATTGCAAAAATCAAGGAAATCATTCCTGGAGTTTCGCTCTCGACTGATATTATTGCTGGTTTCCCATCAGAAACACTAGAAGAACATCAAATGACAATGGAATTAATGGCAAAAGTGCAATATGACGGAGCATTTATGTTCAAATATTCCCCTCGCGAAAACACAAAAGCATTCAAAATGGAAGATGATGTTCCAGAAGATGAAAAATTGAGAAGATTGAATGAAATAATTCAGCAACAATTGAATATCTCTAAAGAGTTGAATATTAAGGAAATTGGAAATATCCACGAAGTTTTGGTAGAAGGCGAAAGCAAAAAGAAAAAAGAAGAATGGCAAGGAAGAAGTGATAGCAATAAAGTAGTTGTTTTCCCAAAAGCAGATACAACAAAAATTGGGGATTTGGTAAAAGTGAGAATCACCAAATCAACTTCTGGTACTCTTTACGGAGAATTGATCTAGAACCAACTCAAAATCATTTCTAATAAAGAGGTTGTATCAAAAGTACAAAATATTTTTGTGTTGTCATTCTGAGCAAATTGAAGAATCCAGAAAATCTGCGACTTACGTGATTTCTGGATTTTTCACTTCTTTCGAAATGACACTTTTGAGACAACCTCTTTTATTGGATAATTCACATTTTCTACATTATTCAATTATTTGCTTTACGCCATTAAAGATGTTTTCAATTTTGATTTCTTCTACTGAATCTTCCTCGAAAGTGACGGAAATTATTTATTCCATATTTAATGATTATTTTGATACTTATGCCGTTCAGCTAATTATCAATTTTATTATTTGGTAGTTAAATAAATTAACTAATTTGCGTGAAGACTTTTTGTAAATAACCATCAATTTTGACTTTATCATCATTATTTCATAATATAATTTTAAAAATAATACAATTTGTCATTTTTTACATTTTTATCTAAATTTATTTATTTGAATATTGTGGTTAATTTTGTAAG
>CAIWET010000568.1 GCA_903911805.1 uncultured Ignavibacteria bacterium
ATGCTACGAAAGCATCAGAGATTTGAAAAATATGGATTATATAAAGAAAAAAAATATAGAATATATCATCGGTTGGGAAGATAATATAAACTTTATTAAAAATAAATCGTTAAATTTTAAAGATGATGAGTTGATATTCGTCAAAAAGTTAGAAAACTACCAATTTTGGAATCAGGATTGGTATATTTACAAAGTAAAATATTGATAAAAAAAATGAAAAAGATATATTTAAGTTTAATTCTCTTGACTCTGATTTTCTCAAATGCAAATTCTCAGAAAGTGCTTCACCCATATAATCTAGATTTTGAAGATGGCGAATTGAATAGAATGCCAATTGGTTGGGTGCATCCGAGCTATTCTTTAAACAACGGATACAAAGCAAGAATGACAGATTTCAATCCCCAAAGCGGAAAATACTGTCTTGAAATTTCAAGAGACACAACTGGATTTGTTGAGGGAATGTATGGCTCAGTTATGCAAAGTATAGAAGCCAAGCCATTTCGCGGAAAAAAGATGATATTCAGAGCAGCTGTAAAATCTCAAATTGCTTCAAAAAAAGGAGCAGCTCATTTATGGATAAGAGTTAAACTTAAAAATGATGAAGAAGGAAACGTGGATTTGACTGAAAATCAACCAATCATTTATGGCGATTGGCAATTCTATCAAATGGAACTCGAAATAAATGATTATGCAGACCAGATAAACTATGGACTAATGCTTGATGGTGGCGGCAAAGCGTGGATTGATAACTGTACAATAGTAGATAAAGATGAAAAAGGTTTGACAAATTTCAATACAATCAAATTATCAGAAGAACAAAAATCCGATTTACTCGATTTCAGTAGAATTTATGGAGAATTGAGATACTTCCATCCATCTACAATTGCTCAAAAACTTGACTGGGACAAGTTTGCAATTTATGGCGTAAAGAAAATGCTTGAAGAAAAATCAGACAGAATCTCAAAATTAAATGATATTTTCAGTATTCCTGCTCCAGGAATTTACATTGGTGACAAAATCAAATTAGAAAATAATTCTGAAAAATCAATACCAAAAAATGCAATCGAAGGACTATCAATCGCATATTTGAGATATATTACTTCATATAAAGATATATATGACTGCAAACCAGTAAATGTATATATGCCTCAAAGTGAAGCTGAAGGAACAGTTTTACAATTATCAAATATTGCGGCATTAAATCTAAAAAATATTAAAGTAAAATTCAAAATTAATTTCAAATCATCATCTTACAGCTCATTTCCACAAATGTTAGCAAGATTTGATAATGAAAATGACAAAGTATTAAAGATGGTATCATTTGTCGATATCCCAGCAAATACAGAAGGTTGGAATGAATATTCATTAAACGCTGAGGTACCTGAAAATGCTACCTTCCTTAGAGTTGGTCTGTCTTTAGCAGGTGATGGCGAAGTTATGTATGATAGCATTTCCGCAAGCGGACACGATAAAAACAACAAAGAAATCGAAATATCAATAAAAAATCCAGGTTTTGAAAATGACGAGCTTGGTAAGATTTCTAAAGGATGGAAATTATCATCAGTATCCGAAAAAGCTGGATATAAAGCAAATGTAGTAATGGACGGTAATAATAAAGTATTAAAAATCAGTTCAAATCCTGAATTAAAAGTAAATATGCCTGAGCCAGACTATAGAACAGGAAGCACATTTGATAAATTAAGTTTCAGTTATAATCTTTCTTTGCCAATGGATTCTATGAATACACTACCATATCCAGCAAAAGAGATAAATACAAAAGAGCTTTTGAATAAATTTGATTTCGATCCAGCAGATTACAATTCTAGAATATCAGTCGCTATTAATATTTGGAATTATCTAAAGCATTTTCATATTAATAAAATCGCAGAATTAGACAATCAATTCTTAAAGTTGATTGATAAAGTCGCTGCAGCACAAGATAATATGGCACTTTTGGAAGAATTGAATGAACTTTTGGCAATCAGTAATGACTCACAGGGTAGAGTGTGGTATAAGAATGATGAAAAGAAATTTGCATTACCATTCTTAATCAAAAAAGTCAAAAATCAATATTTCGTTGGCAAATCCCAATTATCGGATATTAAAGAAGGAACTGAGATAGAGAAAATATCGGGAATAAATGCAGATGAATTTTTTACCCAAAAGTCAAAAAATATATCAGGTAATAACCCAGAATACAAGTATCTAAGGGCTATTGCGGAATTTAGAGCTGGAAATCTAAATGAAAAAGTTGAACTTACTATTAATAATAAAGTAATTCAATCAGAAAAGAATATATTAATAAATAGTTTAGTAGAATCACGTCCAGCTGAGGTTTCACTAATAGATTCCACAATTTATTATGTCGATTTAACAAGATTGAACGACGATGATATTAAAAATAATCTTTCAATATTCGTAAAAGCTAAAAAAGTAATATTTGATTTAAGAGGTATCACACAAGTTTCCGACCACTTCTTAGGCTTACTAACTGATAAATCTTTTGAATCATTAATCTGGAAAGTTCCTGGATACGCATATCCAAACAAAAGAGATCTATCCTACAAAATAATTTCGAACAATGTGGTTGCAAGGAAAGCCGTAAATGGAAAATTCGTATTCTTGGTTGACGCAAAAACAATTGGCTACTCCGAAGCTTTGGCGTACCTTGTAAACAAATTTGCTATTGGAACTACAATTGGCGAAGAAACTTCAGGTTCAATGGGTGAATCTATACCTTTAACATACTATAATGATATTAATATGTCTGTATCTGGGTTAAAAGTATTTGATTCAAACAAAGAAATATCTTTTATTCCAGTAAAGCCTTCTATAAATACTAGTACTTTACCCAATGAAAGCGGCATTAAGGATAAGATACTAACAGAAGCTGTGAATTATCTAAGAAATACAAAATAGTCTTAAAGCGTGTACTGATGCGCAAATAATGGCATTTAAAAGGTTAATACCTTGTATTACATTAAAAAAAACTTATTGAAATAATTTTAGTATATTGCGTAATGGCAATATTAATCAAATAGTAATAGGCTATATATCAAGTATTTATGCGGTATTTCCGCGTTTATCAAAATATTCAATCTGAAAATGCTTAAAAAGCATCTAAAAATGGGCCTATGAAAAAATAGAATAATTTAATAAATTTGGAAAATATAAAAAATAAATATTATCGCTAATATGTAGTCGTAGTCAAGTATTACACGATATTATAAAAA
>CAIWET010000569.1 GCA_903911805.1 uncultured Ignavibacteria bacterium
CACAATTTATTTCTTTATTGTTTCAATTAAATTTCCTATTTTTGTACATATTAAAATGATAATTAAATAAAATTGAATTCTGGAGAAAAAATGGAAGAGTTGCAATTTAAAATATTAGAGATTTCTGAAAACCGTTTAGTTCTACCCAAAAATGAATTAAAAGCGCTTTTCGAAGAGTTTGTTGGTTTATTAAATACTGGGAAAATACGTTCTGCTGAGCCAACTGCCGATGGCAATTGGAAAGTGAATATTTGGATTAAAAAAGGAATTTTACTTCTTTTCAAAAATGGTGTAATGACTGACTTTACAAATGATAGGAACTTTCAGTTTTTTGATAAAGACACTCTTCCTGTTAGGCCCTTTAGCTTACAGGATAACGTTAGAATCGTACCTGGTGGTTCATCAGTAAGAAATGGATGTTATGTGGCAAGTGGCGTGATTTGTATGCCTCCAATGTACATCAACATTGGCTCTTACGTGGACGAAGGAACAATGATTGATTCTCACGCATTAGTTGGCACTTGTGCCCAAGTTGGTAAAAGATGTCATATCTCAGCTGCATCACAAATTGGTGGTGTATTAGAACCAGCAGGTGCAAGACCAGTAATAATTGAAGACGATGTTTTAATTGGTGGAAATTGCGGTGTTTACGAAGGTGCTTTAGTCAGAAAAAGAACTGTAATGGCTAGTGGAGTAGTAATCACAAATTCTACAAAAATTTATGATTTAGTGAATGAAAGAGTTATTGCAGCAACTCCAGGAAATCCATTGGAAATCCCTGAAGGAGCCGTTCTAGTGAATGGAACAAGAGCAATACAAACACCTTATGCAAAAGCAAACGGACTTTCGATTTATTCGCCGATGATTATTAAATATAGAGACGAAAAAACTGATGCAAAAACTGCATTAGAAGATGCATTAAGATAAACTATGACAGATTTGAACATAAATGACTTTAATTATGAGCTTCCAAAAGAAAGTATAGCCAAGTTTCCTTTAGAAAAACGCTCAACTAGTAAATTATTGATTTTTAAGGATAATGAAATAATTCATAAGAATTTTTCAGATATTCCTAATTATCTTAATGAGAATTTCTTTTTAGTAAGAAATTCTACTAAAGTTATTTATGCAAGGCTCAAAGCTCAAAAAGAAACTGGTGGCAAAGCTGAAATACTTTGCGTTGAGCCAATTTCGCCATCGAATGATCCACAAATTTCATTAATGGCAAAAAACGAAAACACTTGGAAGTGCATAATTGGTGGAAGCAGAATTAACAAAGGGTCAAAATTACTTATTCCTGAATTGAGCAATATTAATTTATCTGCTGTAGTTATCGAAAAAGAAAATAATACTGGAATTGTTAAATTTACTTGGCTTAGTGATTTAACATTTGCAGAATTACTTCAAAGAGCTGGTGAAATTCCATTGCCTCCATATCTTGACCGCAATGCTGAGGAGAATGATAAAAACACATATCAAACAGTTTATGCTAAAAGTGAAGGCTCAGTTGCTGCTCCGACTGCAGGGCTGCATTTTGATGATGAAATCATCTCAAAATTAGAACTTGGGAATGTAAAAATTCTTGATTTGGTTTTACACGTAGGTCCGGGTACATTTCTTCCGATTGCAGAAGAAATTAAAAATCATAAAATGCACGAGGAAATGATTTTTATTAATTCAGAATTTATTGATTGCTTGATTAGTGAATTAAACTTGGGCAAAAAGTTAACTGCTGTGGGCACAACCACATTGAGAACTTTAGAATCGCTTTATTGGTATGGGGTCAAACTTAGTGAGAATTCAAATGCTGAATTTTCAATCAACCAATATGAAGCATTTGAAAGAAAAAACAACTTGAGTTTTTTGGATTCATTAAAAAACATTCAATCAAAACATAAAAATGATAATGTGATAATAGGCAAAACATCTATATTTATTTTGCCAGGATATCCAATCAATACTGCTGAGGTATTGATTACAAATTTCCATCAACCCAAAAGCACATTATTATTGCTGATATCCTCGTTTATCGGCAACGAACAAAGAAAACAAATTTACGCTTCGGCTTTAGAAAATAATTATAGATTTTTAAGTTACGGTGATTCTTCAATATTATTTAGATAAGAAATGAAAAGATATTTATCAAATTACAGATTAGAATATTTCAAACTTGGCAATGATTTGCAGGTTGTATTAGCAAATAATCCCGAATTGGCTGTTTTCAGTATGAATTTACTTTATAAAGTAGGCTCAAAAGAAGAACAGAAATCTCAAATGGGTATTGCACATCTTTTAGAACATTTAATGTTCGACAATGTAGATGGATTCAAAAAAGGAGAATTTGATAATATATGTTCCAAAGCAGGAGGCACAAATAATGCATATACCAGCTTTGACATGACATCATATACAATGACGCTTCCTGCAAATCAATTGGAATTAGGACTTTGGCTCGAATCCCAAAGATTTAATAATTTTTCCATAAATCAGGATAATTTCGAAATTCAGCAAAAAGTTGTAATTGAAGAAATCAATCAAGTGATTAACAATCAACCTTATGGCAAATGGAGAGATATTATGGCGAGCATTTCTTATACACCAAAAAGTTGCTATAGTTGGGAAGTTCAAGGTTCTGTGGAATCAGTTCAAAATCTTACACTTAGTGATATAGAATTATATTATAAAACTCATTATAAACCTGATAATGCTGTATTAGTTCTTGCTGGTGGTTTTGATATTGATAACGCGAAAAGATTCATCCAAAAATACTTTGGTAAGAAAAATCCTGAACCAACTAATAAAAAGAAGATCTATACATCAAAGCAATATTCATTTTTTGAAGTATTTGAAGATAATATTCCACACGACGCTTGCTTTATGGGATTTCATTCCTCAAGCTTTAAAGCATCTGATGCTATGTATGGCGATATTTTAGCTAATATTCTTACAAATACCAGGTCTTCAATGGTTTATAAAGATTTGATTCATGAAAAACAAATCGCTTCACAGGTAGGTTCATATTTAGACAAACGAGAAGAATCTTCTTTATTTATTATTTATGCAATTGGTGCAGATGAAAAAGTTGAGAGCAACACTCTTTATTATGAAATGTGCAATAACTTGAGAGGCTTAACTAATAAAGTTACTCAAGAAATGATGGAAAAAGCAATTTCTAATTTACTCACTCAGGTGGCTTTCGAAACAATGTATTCTCATGGAATTGCAGATATAATTGGAATTGATGTTCATTTCTATGGGAAATATGATAAAATCAGAAGCTTAATCACAAAATATAAAAATGCAAACTTAGAGAGTTTAAAAAGATATATAGATAAACATATTGATTTGATTGCAGCCAACAGAGTTGACGCAAAACCATTCAAAAATTAATATGAAACAAAACCGTCTATATGAACGTTTAGTAATCTTAATTGATAGAAATTAATAAAAGATATAGGATATATAAATATGGCAACACATCATCAAGTAATAGTAATAGGATCTGGTCCTGCGGGATTTACAGCTGCACTTTATGCTTCAAGAGCTAATTTAGACGTAAAAGTATTCGAAGGAAGACAGCCCGGCGGACAATTAACAATTACTACAGAAGTTGAAAATTTTCCAGGCTTTGAACACGGAATTCAAGGTCCAGAATTAATGAATATTTTAAGAAAACAAGCTGAAAGATTCGGCGCAAAATGCGTTTACGAAACAGTAGAAGAAGTTGATTTTTCAGTTAGACCATTTAAATTAAAAACAGAAAATGAAGAATATACAGCTGACTCAGTAATAATTGCAACTGGCGCCACAGCCAAAAGACTTTATGGCAATGGCGAAGATAAATTCTGGGGATTTGGTATTTCTGCTTGTGCCACTTGCGATGGTTTTTTCTATCGTAATAAAAAAATATTCGTTATTGGTGGTGGTGATACCGCAATGGAAGAAGCTGGTTATTTAACACATTTTGCAAGTTCTGTTACAATTATCCACAGAAGACAAGAATTCAGAGCTTCCAAAGTAATGATTGATAGAGCTAAAGAAAATCCAAAAATCGACTTTTTATTAGATTCAGTTATTGAGGAATTTTTAGGTGAAGACAAAGGAATGATAAAATCATTAACTGGCATCAGAGTTAAAAACGTAGTAACTGGCGAAACTCAAGAATTACCAGCTGATGGCGTATTTTATGCAATCGGACATACTCCAAATACTGACTTATTCAAAGGTGTATTGGATATGGACGAAACAGGTTATTTGATTACAAAACCAAAATCAACCTATACGAATATTTCAGGTGTTTTTGCTTGTGGAGACGTACAAGACCACGTTTATCGTCAGGCAATTTCAGCTGCTGGTACTGGTTGTATGGCTGCAATCGATACTGAGCGTTGGTTAGCAGAGCAACATTAATTTAGAATTATTTGGTATGTCATGCCGCACTTCGGTGCGGCATCTACGTTGAAATGATGCTTTCGACTTACCCCACCCTATCCTTCGACAAGCTCAGGAACCGCTTCTCCCCTTGAAGGGAGGGACTTGAAGAATAGGGATATAATTTGTAGAGACAGGTTTAAAGACCTGCCTTTTTTTTATAATTTTTTGTATGTCATGCCGCACTTCGGTGCGGCATCTACGTTGAAATGATGCTTTCGACTTACCCCACCCTATCCTTCGACAAGCTCAGGAACCGCTTCTCCCCTTGAAGGGA
>CAIWET010000570.1 GCA_903911805.1 uncultured Ignavibacteria bacterium
TAAACAAATAACATTACAAGGAAAAAAATTACGTCTTAAAATTATTTAAATTAATTAATAAGCAAAAAAATGAGATACTTGATTATTTTTATACTTGCTGGTAGTACTTTATTCGCAAAGCTACCAGAGGGTTTTGTTTATCTCAAAGATATTGATAGTACAATTCTTCAGGATATTCGATATTATTCTGTTTTTAATTTTGTTGGTAAACGAGTTGATGGATATAAAATCAATAAATGTATAATAACAGAAAAAGCTGCCAAAGCACTACACGAAGTCCAAAATGAACTTTTAGCTTATGGCTTTACTCTCAAAGTTTTTGATGCTTATCGACCACAGAAGGCAGTTAATCATTTTTATCGCTGGGCGAAAGAGGTTAATGATACATTAACCCGAAAATTCTTTTATCCAGATGTTGATAAAAGAAATTTATTCAAAGATGGATATATAGCAGAAAAGTCTGGCCATACACGAGGCTCTACTGTTGATTTGACAATAGTTCCACTTTTTGTTATCAAAGAAGAATCTTTCGCAGTAAAATTTGAAACTGATATTTTGAATTTTGATGATATGTCATTAGATTTTGGGACAAAATTTGATTATTTCTCTTCAAAGTCTGCTACACAAAATTTAGAAATAAATTATAAGTGTATGATTAATCGAGCATTGCTCAGAACGATGATGGAAAAACACGGATTTAAGAATTACACATTAGAATGGTGGCATTATACTTTAATTAATGAACCATTCCCAGAAACATATTTTGATTTTGATATTGAATAATAAAATAGGAAAAAAATGGAAAATTTGTGGTCACAGTGGCGAAGTAAATATATTGAAGGTTTCAAAAATCCAACAGAAAACGAAGAATGTTTTATTTGCGGAGCTATCAACGATTTAGAAAATGACAAAGATCGGCTTGTAGTCGCAAGATTTGATAATTGCATTGTAATAATAAATAGATATCCTTATAATGCAGGGCATATCCTAATTGCTCCAAAAAGACACACTGGGGACTTTAATGAATTGAATGAAATAGAAATGTTGGAAATATTTAAAGTTCAGCAGATGGTCTTAAAAAGTCTTGAAAAGATAATGAAACCGCAGGCATTCAATTTAGGAGTAAATCTTGGAAGAATTGCTGGAGCAGGAGTTCCTGGGCATATACATTTTCATACAGTTCCAAGATGGAGCGGTGATACTAACTTTATGCCTGTATTAGCTGATATTAAAATTGTATCTCAATCATTGGATGACCTTCAGGAATTACTCAGCAAAGAATTTGCCGAATTAAGAACCAAGTAATAGAATTTTAAATAATTCTTTTACAATTAAAAAAAAAATAGTAATTTTGTAGTTCTATTAATGCGGAAGTGGTGAAATGGCAGACACGCCATCTTGAGGGGGTGGTGCCGCAAGGCGTAGGGGTTCAAGTCCCCTTTTCCGCACACGTTTGTAAATATCGTAAAATTACAAGCTCAATAACTAAATGGTTTTTAAAGACTTACAATTTAAAAACCATTTTTTTATGTAGAAATAAATACTTTACGTACAATAATGCACTTTTTTTGCATAATTATAATAATACCAAAACATAAATTGATATTTTAAACAGCTTTGATGCAATCAGTTTATAGCTATTTTAATCTTTAATCCCATTCCATTTCGTTTTATTATTCTACAAAATTTATAAAAAACTCTAAAAATATAAAATACGAAATTTTACACCTAAGGAAAATATTTCAAAATCTTCTATTTTCAAAAGTGCACGTTTATGTGCTAAAAGTACACAGTTATACATTCAAATCACTCGTTTACAAAATAGACAAAAAAAAGTTATTTTTTTTTTGTATATTAATATTGAAAAATATTGATTTTTTTTTCGATGTTTATTGAAAAATTTTAGAATTGTAACTTTTACGTTACAAAGTTTTTTTGGAGGTATTATGTTTGAAGCTGTTGTTGATTTCTTGACCGGTATAGCAATTTTCATTGCTATTATTACTTTATATTTCAAGCTTAATAAAATATGGAAACGTAGGAAAGAAAAAGAAGTAGCTGAGTCGCAATCAATTGTTGCACTTACAAGTGAATCTTTGTTATATTTATTATGGATATCGAGTTTTATTCTCAAATCTGATTGGAATGCATTAGCCGATAATGCAATTGGATTAGTCGAATCAGCTTTTTTCCTAGTAATCGGTACTGGAATATTTGTTGCTAGTGCAACATCTCAGAATAAGAATTTTTGGCAATCACTTAAAGACGCTCTCAAATTAGAAAAGAAAGAAGCTTCGTATTTATTAAAGGCTATTTCAGGCAATTATACAGCTGGACAAATAGTTAGCATATTGCACGAGCTAGCTTGGATAGACGATAAATTTGATAAATCCGAAATTAAGTTTGTAAGAGATTTTGCTAACGTTTGGGGAGTAAAAATCGATGAAACAAAGTTCAATGACAATCCTCATAAATCAGCTATTGGATTAGTGGAACGAATTGATAATGTAAAAGATAAATTAAGTAAATACCTTGTAGATAATAATCCAAAAAGAGAGCAAGCAGATGAATTAAGCAAACTATTTCATCTTCTAATTAATGCTGATGGTACAATAGAGCAAAGTGAAGATATATTGATTGGTGAACTTGATGCTATAATATTGAAATATTATGGCGAACCAGTTCCAAAATATTTTGTCATTTCAGTACCACAGATTGAAGAACAACGAGCATTGATTGAGTCTGTTTTAATATCAGCCAACCCAGGCATAAACGTAAAAGAAAGAGAAAAATCGATCGATGGTGGATTTGGCTTTATTATGCACGAGTGCTTAACAATTGCTTATGCTGAGCTTAAAGCTCAGGAAGAGCGAAATGACCATAAAATTATGACAATTATTAGAGAAGAAAATAATGATTAAAAGAATTAGCAACGTAAATTCGGAAAATTTTCAACAATGTATGAAAATATATGAGGCATCATTTCCTCATAAAGAGCGACACACAGTTGATGTAATAAGTCAACGAATCAGAAGTGGTAAGCAATTTTTATTTGCTTGGATTGATAATAATAAAATTATTGGTATTGCTCTTTTTTGGGACTTGGGTGTTCAAAAGGCGGTGATAATGGATTATTATGCTATTGATATTGAGTATAGGAATGTTGGAATTGGCGATAATTTTCTAAGGCAAATCTTAGCTCATTTTCATAGTCATAATTCTAATTTAATAATTGAAATTGAAAATCCATTTATTGATGAAAGTGAGATAAAATCGAGACGAATGAAGTTTTACGAGAAATTGAATTTCAAAATAATCAAAGGATTCAATTATCTAATGCCTTCGATAAATAATCTTGGACCAGTTGATATGATTTTAATGATTAATCCAGCAGTTGCTATTGAAAAAATTAATAAAGCCGAAATGAAGCAATTAATTGGCAAGATTTATCAAGAAATGTATTATCAAAGCACAAAAAGTCCATTTTATAAAGTAGAAATAAGTAAAATTGATAAAGATTATTTAATTTAGTAATTTTATTAATTATTGACCTCGTCAAAGACCACCCTAAATCCCTCCCCATTAAGGGAGGGACTTGAAGGTTAATTTTACTATTTTACTTCCCCTCCTTTTATAAGGAGGGGTGGCAAAATGTGCATTCATGCGCATTTTGACGGGGTGGTCA
>CAIWET010000571.1 GCA_903911805.1 uncultured Ignavibacteria bacterium
AAAAGTCCATAATCAGATTGTAAGCTATATCTGGGGCATTGCTGACGATGTTCTTAGAGATGTTTTTGTTAGAGGTAAATATCGTGATATTATTCTTCCTTTTACTGTGCTTAGGCGTTTAGATGCTTTACTTGTGCCAACTAAAGAAAAGGTCTTAAAAGCAAACCAATTTCTTATTGATAACAAAATTGACGACAAAAAAGCTCTAGAAGGACAATCAGGTTATTCTTTTTGGAACAATTCTAATTATACTTTTGAATCTTTACTAAATGATGCAGATAATATTGATTCTAACTTAGAAGTTTATCTTGACGGCTATAGTCCTAATGTGCAAGAGATTATCAGCAAGTTTAAACTTAGAAATCAGCTTGTTACGATGAAAGAAGCTGGTTTAACTTATCTTCTTATTGAAAAGCTATGCAACAAAGAAATAAATTTAAGTCCAAATGAAGCTAAAAATGGTAGAGGTGAAATTCTGCCACCTCTTACTAATCTTGGTATGGGTTATGTTTTTGAAGAATTGATTAGAAAATTCAACGAAGAAAACAATGAAGAAGCTGGAGAGCATTTTACTCCACGAGAAATCATTAAATTGATGACACATATTCTTTTTATACCAGTTAAAGAGAAAATTAAAAAAGGTACTTATCTTATCTATGACCCTGCTTGTGGTAGTGGTGGTATGCTTACTGAGGCTGAAAATTTTGCTTTAGAAATTACTAATAGTCAAGCTGACTTTATGCTTTATGGTCAAGAAGTTAATCCTGAGACTTATGCAATTTGCACAAGTGATATGCTAATTAAAGGTGAAAAGACCGAGAATATTGCTTTTGGTTCTACTCTTTCTAAAGATGGCTTCCCTCATTTGAATTTTGACTTTATGCTCTCCAATCCACCTTATGGTAAAACATGGAAGCTCGATGAAAGTGCAATTGTTGATGATAGAGGTAAAAAAGGAAGTCAAAATATTAAAGATCATCGTTTTCAAGTTGGCTTACCTTCAATTTCTGACGGTCAATTGCTGTTTCTTGTGAATATGATTAGCAAGATGAAGCACAATACAGAAATTGGAAGTAGAATTGCAACCGTTCATAATGGCTCTGCTCTATTTACTGGTGATGCAGGTGGTGGAGAAAGTGAAATTAGAAAATATATTATTGAAAATGATTGGCTTGAGTGCATTATTGCGTTACCTAAAAACATTTTCTATAATACAGGCATACCAACTTATGTATGGATATTATCTAACCGAAAAGATGAGAAACGAAAAGGCAAAGTTCAATTAATAAATGCAATTGATATTTATGAAAAATTGCGTAAAAATTTAGGTCAGAAAAACTGCGAATTAAAACCTGAACAGATTGATTTCATAAGTAATCTTTATTTAGAATTTAAAGAAAGTGATATTTCAAAAATTTATCCAAATGAATATTTTGGTTATAATAAAATTACTGTTGAAAGACCTTTAAGACTTTCAGCTCAATTCACAAAATCAGCTATTGAAACTTTACGTTTCGATAAGAATTTAAGAGATGAAATGGAGTGGATTTATTCTCATTTTGCTGATGATGTTTATAAAGATATTAAAAAGCATAAAGAGAGAATTGAAGCTCATTTGAGTAAAAATGATATTAAATTGAAAACTGATGAAAAGAATAAATTGCTAAATATTGAGCATTGGCAAAAGCAATTAGAACTTATGAATAAAGCTCAAAAATTAGCAGTAAAATTAGGTGATAAACAATTTGACGATTATAATAAATTTGTTCCTTTAGTTAATAAAACTATTAAGGATTTGAAACAAAATATTAATGATAAAGAACTCAAAACTATCTTAGATGCTATTTCTTGGAAGAATGAAGATGCCGAAAGAGTAATTAAGAAAACAGAAAAGAACGGAACAATTATTTACGAATCTGACAGCGATTTGAGAGACAGCGAAAACGTGCCACTTAACCAAGATATAAAAGAATATTTCAAAAGAGAAGTTTTGGAACACGTCTCTGATGCTTGGATTGACGAAACTAAAACAGTAAAAGGTTATGAAATATCATTTACAAGATATTTCTACAATTATGTTGCTCCTCGTAGCTTGGAAGAAATTACTGCAGAAATTTTTGAATTAGAAAAAGAAACAGAAGGTATTCTTAAAGAAATTATAAGCAATTGATGAGGATTAAGACCATTTTGTCCGAATGGACAAATTGGTTGAATTAGAATTGGTGCTGATAGAATCAAGAAAATTGAAACGAAAAAAAAGAAAGAACTAAAGATAAAATTGATGAATGATAAAGTTAAAATATTGAAGTTGTATAATGGTAAAGTTGCTTGGTTTGTATTTAATGTTTATGGCTTAAAATTGAATAAATCCATAAATTGGCAACAATTTCTTTTTCATGATTCTACAGTTGTTAATATTGAAAATTTAAGTGAATATTTAAGAAATGAATTGAATTATTCAAAAGATGATTTTTTGTTTCAATTAAATAAAGATGCAGATTCTTATTTGATTGTTCATATAGGTGGTGCAATAACTAAAGAAAATGAAAATGAAAAGATAAAACTAGCAAAACAACGAGCTAACGAAATTATTTCATTGATTTATTTTTCTTTTCTCTATTTAACAAATAGTAGTTTTGGTATATCATTAGATTTTGAATTAACTCAAACAAGTGGTGGTACGTTTTCATATTTTACTAGTAATAGAGAAATATCACATACACAACAACATACAAAAGGTGAATTTTGGATTCAATGTCCAACTCCTCCTTACCAAATGTCAAGAGAATCTTTAATGAGAATTTTAAAAAAAGAATACTTTAATCTGTTCTTTGAAGTTATCATAAAAAAGAAAGGTGCTTTTTATCAAGTTTTATCAAATTCTTTAACAAATTTTTATAGAACAACGAATACTCAATCACCTATGACACAATTTGTAGGTTCTGTGACATCAACAGAAATTTTATTAAAAAAGCAGGTTGATAGATATGATTTGATTAAAGAAAGAATTTTTGTTATTCTTGGTGAAAAATTTTATAATGATTATATTGAAGATAATGAAAATATATCTGGTATCTTTAATTTAAGAAACAATATCGTTCATGATGGTCAATTTTGTTATGATTACGATGCTGGAAGAGCAATACGTCTATTTTCAGAAATTTTAATAGCTTATTCTCATTTCTGTAACCAATTCTCATCAAAAGATGAACTCTGTCATTATTTGGATATTATCTTTAAACACCTTAAAAACTCTAATAATCTTTATACAAAAGACCCATTTAATATTTTGCAAAAATGGTATAAAATTAAATATTCAATTTCTAACATAGATGATGTACCATTATATTTGATTAGTTATTACAGCTTAAACCATTCTCAAATTAAAGATGAAGCAAAAAGCAATTTCATTTCTGCTGTTTATTGCTTTTCTAAATTAAGAAAAATTAAATTAGAAACAGCTTATAAGCACTTATACAATCATTTAATTTATAAAAA
>CAIWET010000572.1 GCA_903911805.1 uncultured Ignavibacteria bacterium
CTGATAAAGGCATATTTAGGTCAAATGATAATGGAACTTCATTTAATTTAATGCCTGAAAATAATTTTTCAAAAGCTGGATATTATTGTTTAATTAAATACAGAAATAACTTAATTGCAGGTTCACCAAATGGGTTATTTATTTCCTCCGATGAAGCTAATTCTTGGAATAAAATAAATGATAATATATTTCTAAATATTTTAGCATTTGAAAATTACCTAATAGCTGGAACTATTGATGGTTGCTATATTTCTTTTGATTCAGGTGAAACTTGGGTTGAATCAAATGAAGGAATTCAAAAAAGAATATTTTCTGGAATTTATAATAACAAAAAAGATGTTTTTGGAACTGCTCTTGGCGATAAAATTCATTCAAACAAAATTGGAGATTTAGGAAAGATAAAAATTAGCAATATTAATAAAACTGAATTTTGTAGCAAAGACGATTTAACAATTTCTTATAAAACTGCTCCTGGTGTTACATTTAATCCAAATAATGAATTTATTTTTGAATTATTTGATGTAAATAATTATAATAAATTTACAACTATTTATAAAATAAAATCAATAGATTTAGAACATTCTTATACATTTCAAATTCCAGATTCAATAAAATTTAATACTAATTATCGAATTCGAGTAAGATCAACCTCGCCTGAATTTTTGAGTATTGATAATCTTGATAATATAACTATTGTGCAAAAGAATTTAAATAAAATTGCAGGAGCAAATGTTGTTTGCCAAGATTCAACAGAAATTTATAAAATTGCAACCCAAGATGGTTATACATATAAATGGTCTGCAAAAGGTGGCACAATTACTTCAGGCGACAATTTACCTGAGATAACAGTAAAGTGGCAAACACCTGGTATTGGTTCAATTATAGTTAATAAAGTGAGTGTGCTAAATTGTAATAGCAGTGATTCAGTCTCAATTACAATAAATCCAAAACCTGCCAAACCAATTATAACTTTATCAGATAATATGATGAATGTTTCATCTACTGAAAAAATCAAATGGTATTTGAATGGCTCAATTATTAATGGCGAATCTAATGATACTCTTATTACGAATACAGTTGGTAATTATAAAGTGTCAGTTACAAATTCATTTGGATGCGTAAGTTATTCCGATGAAGTGGTTTATAATCCTAATGCGGTATATCTTTTGTTGTCGAGCCATAAAGCTTCTCCTGGCGAAGAATTTACAATGGATATTAAAGTTTCAAAAACAAGAAGCTTTAAAGAATTAAAAATTAATGAAATTAAAGCTACTTTGTCATTTAATGCAACAACTCTTTATCCTGTTTCTGCTGAAAAAGGAACAGTTAATAGCACTGACGAGAATAGATATATTACTGTTACTTTAGATACTAATTTAGATATCAATCAAGTAATTAAGCAATATCGATTGCTAGCAATGCTTGGGAATAAAGGAATGGATACAGTCCGATTGATTAATATAACACCAAATAATGTATTTGCAAAAAATGGTATTTTCACTCTAAATGTTTGCCTTGATGAAAATGGAAAACCTAGATTAATTTCAAGTATAAAAACATTGCAAATTGTTAGTGTTTCTCCAAATCCAGGCTATGACCTTATTAAAGTTGATTTTTATACAGAATCAGCAGAGAAGTTAAAAATAACTTTGGCAAATTCTTTTGGTGAAACAATTAAAGAGATTGGCTCTGGTGAATATAATTCTGGAGAAAATTCAGTTGAAAGTTCAATTAAAGATTTGCCTTTTGGCAGCTATTTTGTAATCATTGAATCGCTCACTGGCAGAGATTCATTCGGAATAATAAAGGCAAAATAGTTATGAAAAAAATGATTTTAATATTGATAATTTTTGCCTCAGCATTTGCATTCTCTGAAAACAAGAATAATGAAGATAGTTTTAGTAATTATGGAATTTATTCTGATTTTAATTTGCTAATGAATAGTGCTGATTTCAAAGAACTAAACGGATGTGTGAATTGCAGTAATAAGAGATTTACTAATGTTTTAGGAAATGGATTTACATTAGGTGGAATTTATGATTACAATCTTAATAATTATTCGATTGAGGCACGTGCTGGACTGAATTTCTCGGAGTCAGGAGAATTCAACTCATCGAATATTGTAGTTGTTGGATTGAGCTATGAACCACAAAATGTAGAATTTATAAACAGAATTAAATGGAATACAACTTCGATAAATTTGCAATTGGGATTGAAATATTCGATTCTAAAAAATGTGAATGTTTCGATTGATTTAGGAACTAATATTTTTGTAAGTTCAAATTTTGTATATAAAGAAAAAATAAATGATCCAAGTATGACATTTATTTCTTCTGGATCAAGCGAAAGAATTGTTAGAAATGGCGAAATACCAAATTTGAAGAAATTTCAATTTTATGGTGCTGTTCAGATAAGCTATGACATCCCTATGAATAAAAATCATTCAATTTTGCTACGTCCACAATTAGCTTATAATTTGGCATTTAATGATATGATTAAATGGGATGACGAAGATTCTTATTGGAAAATGAATAAATTAAAATTTGGATTTTCACTGGTTTATTCAAATGGAGTTTTCGCTGAAAGTATATCAAATTCTGAACAAAATGAAATATTCAAGCAAAAAGAAGATAGTTTATTTAAAGAAAAATCAGCTTTTGAAAAAGAAGTTAAAGAAAAAAATACTGCTGAATTGAAGCAGAAGGAAGATGAATTAGCCAAAATGAAACTGGAAATGGCTAATAAGGAAAAACTTCTTGCTGATATGCTAAATAAAGAAAAATCAGAAGCAGAAAAAATTGCAGCAGAAAAGCTTGAAATGCAAAGAGTTCTTGATGCTCAAAATGCAAATAATTGCAAGTGTTATTACGTTTTATTTAATACTTTCGAAAGTAAGGATAAAGCTGACAAACTTTTAGCTGCTCTAAAGTCTAAAGGATTTAAAGATATTTCATTAGAATTAAATGTAGATAATAGCGTAAGAATGACTTTTTATCGTATCAGATCCAAATGCTATGACAAATCATCAGATGCAATTGATGTTAAATATAAGGCAAATATCTTATTGAGTGATGTAGATTTTGATCCACTTATTATATGCGATAAATAATATGAAGAAAATCTACTTTATAATAATATTCTTAATAATTTCAAATCTTGCAATGCCCCAAAATAATGCTGGAGTTAAGATATTGGTGTTTGATAAAGTAGGTCAAAAAGAATTAATTAAAGTTGGCGAAAAGATACAAGTTGTGCTTGGTAATAGTATTCAACCGGAATTTTGCTATTTTAAGTATAAAACTGAAAAAAATATAAATGAGTTTTCTATAGAATTGAAATCAAATTTATCATATTTGATGGAAATATCAAGATTGAAAAATGCAAATGATTCTGCTATTTTTTATCTTAAAAAATTAAACGAATTGCAGAAATTACTTGATGACACTAGGAAAAATAAAACCGAAGAAAAATCTAATAGAATTGACACTGTAGTTTCAAATAAAGAAAATAAATCAGGAAAATCTAAAATTGCTCCATTCGAAAAGGAATATTCAATATTTGAATATAATTTATCTAAGCATAAAGCAGATTCTTTACGTAGAGAGCTGGCAAAAATTGACGAAAGTTTATATCGAAATAATATAATTCTTGAAAAAAATTCAAAGAGAATTGATACTATCAAATCAAGAATTGACACAGCAAACGACATTAATGAGCTAAACAAAATCAGAGCAGAACTTGACAGTTTAGTTAGGATTAATAGGTCACTAATGTCCGAGAACAAAGGACTTGCCGAGCAAAAGTTTTCAATAGAGCAAGAATTGATGAAAGAAGTAACTTTGATGGGTTATTTAATTAAAATCATTACATTCTTGGCTGTAATAATTCTTTTGATAGCTGTATCTAGCTTCTTCATATATCGAAATTATAAACAAAAGAAATTATTTAATATATCTCTTAAGAAAGTGAACTTAGAACTCAATCAGGCAAATAAAGATTTAGCTTCTAAAAATGAAGAATTGAATAAATTAATTGGTATTATCAGGAAAGATATTTCAAAAGCATCTGATTATCTATTCTCTATTATTCCTCCTCCAATAATTGAAGGACCAATTCGAACAGATTGGGAATTTATTCCATCTGTTGGATTAGGTGGAGATACAATTGGATTTAATTGGCTCGATAAAAATCATTTTGCATTTTATCTTGTAGATGTTAGTGGTCACGGAACTGGTCCAGCATTGCACTCGGTTCAAATATTAAATACTTTGCAAAGTATGTTATTGCCAATTGTTGATTATACTAATCCTGCTGAAGTGATGACAGCTTTGAATCATATGTTCCAGATGGAAGACCACAATAATGTGTATTTTACTATGTTTTATGGAGTTTTTAATTTTAAAGACAAAAAGTTAAGATATGCGAATGCAGGTCATCCTCCAGCAATTTATTTGAATGAAAATGGATGTAAATTATTGGAGAGCCAAAATACATTTATTGGAATAAATCCAAAGATTAAATATACTTATGATGAAATAGATTTGATTGACCATTCACAGGTTTATCTTTATTCTGACGGTGTATATGAATATCAGACTGCAGACGGATCAATGTATGAACTTTACGATTTTGTTAAATTAGTTATGGCAAATAAAGATAGGAAAAATCTTAAATATATTTATGAAAATGCTTTAGCGATTTCTAACAGTAATTCATTAGAAGACGATTTTACAATTATCAGAATAAAGTTTGATTCTATAGATTAAATCTTTTAAGCTTTATTCCCAGAATTAAAACCAATGAAAAGGGCTGCACCAGCCAAAGAAATATCCTTTAAAAATCCAATCATGGCCATTTGAACGGTCTCTGGATGCATTAAGTTAGGGAAATGCACCATAAATGCTAAACATAAAAGCATCACTGCCAATAATGAACCAACAATTGGTAAGAATTTATTAATTGCGAACATTATTGATCCGAGAATTAAAGCACCTCCAACAATATATGCCCAGATTACTGGATTGGGCATATATGCCGGAACTGATTTTGCTGATTTTTCAATATAAACGATATTATTTATGCCAAAAATAAAGAATGGCAGTGCAAATAAATATCTTCCTATTATTGATACATATTTCATATTAACTTCTGATTTTATCTAAAAGTTTGTTTAATTGATTTACTTCTTCAGTATTTAGTTTTTTGATTTTTTCTTCTTCTTGAACAATAACTGAATCTAATCTTGTTAAAATTTCCAATCCTGCTTTGTTTATTGTTACGTCAACTTGTCTGCGGTCGTTTGAACATTCTTTGCGAACAACCATTTCTTTTAATCTTAATTTCTCAATTAATCTTGAGGCGTTGGACATTTTATCTAACATTCTAGACTGGATATCCAATACAGAAATTGGATGACCATTTTGTCCTCTTAATATTCTTAAGATGTTGTATTGAGGTTCAGTTAAGTTATAATTTTTCAATAACTTCGCAGTAGCATTTTGCATCCAGTTGGATGTGTACAATAGATTTATTACAGCTTTTTGATAATCGCTGGTAAATTTTGTCTGTTTAATTTCTTGTTCGATTTCCATAACCTTATCATTAATTGTTACAACATTAATTGACATTGACGTTAAGCCAATTATTTATTGTAAGATTTTTCTCCAGCAAGAATTTCAATATTTAAATAATTTTCAATAGGTACCAATGGGCAACTATATTTCTTATTATAAGCACAATAAGGATTATAGCATAAATTGAAATCGATACAATATTCATTTTGATTTGGCACATATTCAATATCAAGATATCTGCCTGCAGAATATGTTTTACCATTTTCTGAAGTCAAATCAATAAATGGAACAAATAAAGAATGTGGCTCTTTTTCATCAGCTCTAATAAATGCTGTAAGCTTCAAATCCTGGTTGTTGATTTTGAATTTAAGAGTTCCAAATCTCAACATTGTTCTGATATCGCTTTTTGATGTTTTGATCAATAGTGTATCTTTTTGTTGATTTTGGGTGAAAATTGAAGTTACAGCAAATTTTTCTATTGGTTCAAAGCACTTAAGAGACTTGAATTTTCTCTTATCTTTATCTGTTAGTGGCGATTTCTCATTATTTTTATAATATTCATTATTTTCTTTTCTAGCATTTAATATTTCTTGCTTGTTATAGCAAGGATTTTCAGAAAAGGAAAAAGAGCTTATAATTAATAGAATATATAAATATTTGAACATAAATTACCTTTTTTAATAATTAATTTTATCAGTTTTTAATTTCCAATTTTGAAATACTGAATTAGCAGAATCTGATTTAAGTTCTTCAAATTCTATTTCTCTATCAGATAGATCTTTATTAATTTCATTATATATAAATTGGTCATCAAATCCAATTTCAGCAGCATCAATTCTGGATAAGGCATAGAAAACTTTTTTTGGACGTGCCCAATAGATTGCTCCTAAACACATTGGGCAAGGTTCGCAAGAAGTATAAATCATACAATCATCTAATTGGAACTTTCCTAATTTTTGGCAAGCTTCTCTAATTGCATTTACTTCAGCGTGAGCTGTAGGGTCATTAGTAGAAGTCACCTGATTATGTGATGAAGCAATTACAATTCCATCTTTTACTACAATTGCTCCAAAAGGTCCTCCAGTATTGGAATCTAATGCTTTTTGAGCTTCTTGAATAGCCAAATCCATAAAATAAGAATGATTATGCATATTAATTAAATTTTTCTTTTAATTTAATAATGATATCTTCCATTTTTGTTCCTCTGGATCCTTTAACCAAAATTGCAGAATTACTCAAATCCTTTTTTATCAGATTATTGAATAATTCATCTTTTGATAAATATGAACTAACATTTTCTAATTGTACTAAATTAGCTGCTTTATTCATTTCAGTTCCAAATGCAAAAACTAAATCTGCATTATTAGATGCAAAATTGATAATGTCGATGTGCTCGGCATCTGAGGATTCTCCTAATTCGCGCATATCTCCGATTACGGCTATTTTTTTGCCTTCGCTCTTGAATTGGACTAATGTAGATATACTTGCTTTCATAGAGCTTGGATTGGCGTTATAGCAATCATTCAATATTTTGAAATCTTTTAGATTTTCTAAAAACATTCTACCATAATTATGATATTCAACTGTTTTAAATTCTTCTAATGCTTTTTTAATTTCGTCTAATGTCATTCCAAGTGATAAAGCAACTGCAGCTCCAGCCACTGAATTTAAACCAGTTGTTAATCCAATCGCTGACATTTCAATTTTAACAGAATTATTTTCATATTTCAAATCTAATATAGGGGAGAGGTTGTCATTCAATTCCAATGTATAGATTAAATTTCCTTCTTTTGTGCCAAAGCTGAAAAAGTTTTCTAATACTCTCGTATATCTTGCCAATCTTTCATCCTCAAGATTTACAATCGATGTTTTATTATGTTTGTTTAAATATCCAAAAAGGAAAGTCTCTTCAAACTCAACTCCATCTAAGTCAATCAATTTCTCTAAATGCTCTTTGCCAATATTTGTTAAAATTCCATAATCTGGCTCAACCATTTGAGATAAAATACCAATTTCGCCAGGCTCGTTAGTACCAATTTCTAATACAGCTGCAGTAAATGAATCGTCCAAGGCGAGCAGCATTAATGGAACGCCGAGTTGATTATTGAAGTTCTCAAATGTTTTTAGAACATTATATTTATAAGATAAAATATGTGATGTAATTTCTTTTGTTGTGGTTTTACCATTGGAGCCACCAACGGCAATAATAGGATATGAAAATCTTAAACGATGGTGATTTCCTAATTGACCTAATGCCCAAAGTGTATCTTTAACAGAAATAAAATTACATTTGTTAAGTAATTCGGGATTTTGGTCTATCCAGCTTTTTTCAGCAATAATGAATGATGCTCCAGCTGAAATTGCATCAGCAATTTTTGAATGCCCATCAAGACTTTCACCTTTCAATGCAAGAAATGCATTGCCTTGAGTGATTTTACGAGAGTCTGTGATTATACCTTCAATGAGTGAATCATTTATAAAATGGCAGTTTGTATCATTAAAAATCGAAATTAGATCTTCGTGGTTGAACTTTGCTTTATTCTCTATCATAATCTTCCAATAAAATAATAATTTATCAGTTTAAACAGTATTAATAAACGAAAATTATAAGATATGATTTTTAATCTTTCAAGAATAGATAGAGAAAAATACACAGTTGGCAAAATGATCGATTTATATTGCCGATTGAATCATAGACAAAAGCACATTTGCGAAGATTGTCAAACATTAAAAGATTATGCTTTTGGTAAGTTAAAAAAATGTCCTTATCAAGATGATAAACCAACTTGCATCAAATGCCCGATTCATTGTTATCAGCCAAATCAAAAAGAGCAAATTCGAGTTGTAATGAGATTTTCTGGTCCAAAAATGATTTTATATCATCCAATTTTAGCTGTATATCATATAATTGATAATAAAGCTAAAAAGAAAAATGAATTAAAGCTATTGAAAAAAAATTGATTAGAAATAGTCTTTCCAATTTTTGAAATCTACTTTTAATAATTCTTGAATTTTTTGACTATTTAATGCTGAAAAAGTTGGTCTTTCGGCTGGTAAATTAAATTCAGATTTGCTGATTTTTTTTATTTCAGTTTCGATATTGAATTTCTTTTTAATCTCCTCAGCCCATTCGTATCTTGAGCAATACCCATTTGGAACAAGGTGAAATAATCCAATTATTCCAAGTTCTAAAGATTTGATTGTATTTTCTACAACAAATTTGGTTGATGTTGGAACAGATGTCTCATCATCAGAAATATTTAATGAATTATTTTTAGAAGCCCAATCTCGAAATTTATAAATAAAATTTTGAGATCCATTACCATAAACCCAACTTAATCTTAAAATTAAATCATTTGATAATATACTCTGAATATATTCTTCTCCAAGTAATTTGGTTTTTCCATAATTATTAATTGGATTTGGTTTCTTAGCTTCTGTATAAGTAATATTATTTTTGCCATCAAATACATAATCTGTGCTATAATGCACCAAAAAAGAATTAAATTCATTGCAAAGTAAAGCAAGATATTTTGCTCCAATTGCATTTACCTGATAAGCAGATTCATAATCTTTTTCAGCATTATCCACAAGAGTATATGCTGAGCAATTAATAACTAAATCGGGATGATAAGAAGAGAATATATCTTTTAGAGAGTTAAAATTACTAACATCGAGTTTATCAATATCATATCCGATAAACTCGATGTTATTTAAATTGAAATATTCAGAAAACTCTTTGCCTAATTGACCTTTGTCACCAATTAATAAAATTCTATTAAATTTCATTTTTTAATTCGATCTGAAAACAAAAGTTACAGTGCCTCTTTGCTGAACATCTCTATCAATTTTATTAAATGTCCAAGTTTTCAAAGCTTTTTCAATTGCTTGCTCCAATGCTGGATTTCCTTTTTGAGAAAATCTTAAAATTCGAGTTACGCCATCTCTATCAACAGAAATATCGACTTTGATTTCAAGTTTTACAACATTTGAACCAGGATTGTATTTTGGCATATCAAGTTTCTCTCTTGCAGGTCTGCGACTTCCACCGCCACCCCATTCGATGTTACCTAATCCCCAGCCAAAGCCAGGACCAGTACCTTTTGTTCCCAATCCATAACCATCTTTTGTTCCACCAGGTGTACCAATATTTCTTGCATCTTTACCAGGATTATTTTGATCTTTTCCTTGGTCAGATGAAAACTGATTTACAGGTTTCAAATTGGCTGATTTTGTTGGGTCTGCTTCAACAGCGTTTGGACCTTTAGTATTTGGAGCAGCTTTTTCAGCAGATTCAAGGTTCATTGCAGGATTAGCACCTTTGAGTGCAGCGCCTTCTCTTGCTAAATTACCTTTGCTTTTACCAGTTCCATCTCCATCTCCAAAGTTCAATAATTCAACAGGAACAGTTGATACTTCAACGTCGTGCATTTCTGGCGTAGGTGATATTTGTAAAATTGTAAAAAGCAAAAAGAACAAAACTAACAACGCAAGAGCATAAGAAAACCCCCTAGCTGTGTTTGGTTCCCAAGGAAATTTAAAACTTACCACCTTTTCTTGATGAAATGGTGTGTACATTTTTTGGCCCCCCAATAATAAAAAACTTACTTTATTCTGTCAATCCTTGACTGAGAAAATCCTGATTTAATTGCAGCGCTTCTTGCTGCTTCTATTGTTTCAAAGTTACCGAATCTAACTCTGTACCAAATTTTATCTCTAACTTTATATGTTGAAATACTCGCACCCTTAAGACCTTTTCTACTAATTTTATTGAGCCAATCCTCAGCATCATCTCTTGAAGGAGTGGAATAAACCTCTACGGTAAATTCACTTTTAGCAATAAGTTTTGTCTCAACTTTTTTATCTTTTTTCTTAGCATCAGCAATTTCTTTTTCTAAATGCTTGATGTCTTTATCTATTTTACTCTTTTTATCAATTTTTGTTGCAGAATTATCGCTTTTCTTCACTTTTGCTAATTGCTCAGCAGGTGGAGGAGTTTTAATTCTCTTAGTAATATGTTGTTTTGGTTCGAGTTTTTTAACTTCTCTAGCCACTTTAGGTTTTTCTACTTTAACAGGTTCTTTCTTAACAACTTCTTTTTTTACCGGTTCAGCTTTAGCAACATTGTGTTGTTCAGCTTTAATTGGCTCAGCCTTGTGTTGCTCAACTTCGTGCTTGACTTCTTTAACAGTATCTTTTTTCACTTCTGCTGTTTTATCCGAATCTATCTGATGTACATCGTGCTTTGCAGAATCCTTAGTTGCAGTAGTGTCAGCATGAGCTTTAGCAACTTCTTTATGTTCAGCTTTCTTATGTTCAACAGGTTTAGGAGCAGTTGTTGAGTCATAAACCAAACCCATAGACTTGGCAATGCCTCTCATTAGATTTTCATTTTTAACTAAGGCAATAGTAGTACCAATTATAATTAAAAGAGCAAGAGCTGCGCCTGGTATAATCATTTTTTTCCATGCAAAAGGCTTTTTCTCTTTTTTCTCTTTCTCTTCAATGATTGGAGCATTATCAATATCATTATCCAAATTTTCAGTTTTTGGAATTTCAGCTGGTTTTGCAGCTTTAACTGGTATTTCTTTTTTTACTTTGACTTTTTTTGGTTTTTCAACTTTTTCAGATTTCTTAAATTTAGGGAAAGAAAATTTCCATTTCTTCTTTTCAACTGGAGCTTCTTCAGTTAAATTAGTATCAAAATCATTAATGATTTCTTTAAAATTTTCTTCTAATCCATATGAAGATGGGTGAACTGCTGGAATAGCAGAAATATCAAATGTTTGAACGCCTTCTAAGTTATCAACGCTAGTGAATTGACTGATTTTCTCAGCATCCAACATATCATCGAAATTAATTTCTTGATTTTCTGATTGTGTTGGTTTCTTGCCTTTAGATTTTGCAATTTCTTTGCTTAAATCTGCTAAAAAATCATCATCTAAAAAGGTTTCTTCTCCACTAACTTTTATTTCACCAAAATCTTTATCAATAATATTATTGTTTTTGTCAATAATTGTGGACAATTCTTGAATTGCTTCAATATTAGGATCGTCAATTGTAGCTTCTTCAAAATTTAAATCATTTGAAAATGTTTCATCTTCTTTAACTGGAGATTGAGGAGTTTCGTTTTCAATATTAATGGAATTATCCCAATCGGTCCATTGAGAGCCAGCATCGTCAACGAATGGTTGTTCCTCTGGTTTTGTATTGTTTTGGTCAGGTATAGCATTAAATAGTGCATCTATATCCACTTCTTCTTCTTGGACATTTTGTTCGGGCACAGCATTAAATAAAGCATCAATATCGACTTCATCCTCAATAGGTTCAGGTTCAACTGCCTTTTTTAAACCAATATCAGGTAATTCGCCTGGATATTGGCCAATTTTCTCCAATTGAAAACTCTGGTCATCGCTTTCAAAAGGTTGAAAACCACCACTTCTTTCTTCAGGATTCAATATTTTATCGTCAAATAATGCCATTTATTTTTTAAAATATCAAGTTGATGCCTAAAGCACCGAAAAGACCTCTTTGTCTATATCTATCTAAATAATACACGTCAGAATTTAATAAATTCTCTACTCGTAAATATGCTTCTAATTTGTCATTGATTTTATATTCAAAACCAAAATTAATGTCTATAAAACCATTAATTGACATTTTATTGTCAATATCTCCGAACTTTTCTCCTACATATTTAATGCCAAACTTTCCATTTAAATTTTCAATTAACTTTCTTGAGTAATTTAAATAAAGATTTAAAGGCGAATAATTCGGCATAATATTAGAATTTGATGATAAAGTTTTATAATTATATATAAAATTAAGCAAAATTGCATCATTTTCAGTTGGTGTCCAATTTCCCTCTAAAGTAAAGCCAAATCTAGTTGTTTCGGCATAATTAGTAAGAAATGAACCGTCATTGTTATATACAAAATAAGGTGTATTGCTATTTAATCCAAAGAACAATCCTGCTCCAATAGAAATTTTTTCGTCAGGATGATAATAAGCAATTGTTTTGATTTTAAAATCATTACCAAATATCATATTAAGTGTATCATTGATATAAGGATTGTATTTTAATAAATAATCTAATGAATTATTCTCTAATCCATTTGAAAGAATTGCTTTAAAAGTGAAATCTTTATTGATTGTATAATTCATAGCTGAATTAAAAAGAAATCCAAATTGTTCTTCTCCTAAAGTATTTCCAGCTAATTGAATACCCAAATCATTATTAAATGAGATATTGCTGTCTATTTTGAAATTGAAAATACCATTGAATTGAGTAAAATGAATTCCAGTTTTGAATGTTCCAAATCTTACATTTGCGTTTCCACCAACGATATAATCCTGATATTTTGTCCAAATTTTTAAATGACCATCAATATTGATATTACTCAAATCGTGTTTTGATTGAGAAATCATTGCAGTATTAAATCCAGCGCCAGTTGAGAAGTTATAACCATTTGCGCTTCCTTCTGAACCTAGATTTAAATCAAAATTGATAAGACTTCTTGCTGGTGCAAGAGTATCGGCATATAATTTGAAATTATTATTGCTGAATTTAATATTTGTAAATGTTCTACTACCACCAAAAATCCAAAATTTTGATGGTGCAATATAATCATTTGTCAACTTTATATTAAATGATGAATAATCTGAATTATCTATATGACCACCACTATATTCAGCTCCTGCATTGAGAAGCACTTTGGCTTCACCCAAATGCAATGAGTAACCAAAATCCACTTTAGGCGAAAGATATCTTCCGAATTCACCTCTCAAAAAGCCTTTATTAATACTGATTGTTTCAATATTTGAAGTAAAAGCTTTTGTTGGCAAGAGTAAAGACTTTTGCTTTTCTAAAGAATTTAAGGAATCAAGCTCCATTTTAGATAAAGTGAGTCGATTATCTGGAAATTCCTTACTGCCGGACTGAACATTAATTGGGTCTTTTCCTTCGATATAAAAAGAAGGAAGTTCTAAAGGTTGTGATTCAGTTTTTTCGTCAGCCCAAACTGAAACTATATTTAAAATTGAAATAAGCAATATTGCAAAAATTCTGTTCATATTTACTTTTGATTTATTTTATAATAAATATTAGCGTTAAATTGGTCAATATAATAATTGTCATTAGATGACCATCTAACTGAATTGAAAACTATTTTATAATCAAACTTTTCTGTTTTATATTCTATTGAATAATCAGCTGGTAAAAATTTGCGTGAAGTATTGTTAATCTTTTCGTGCAAACTAACTAAAACAGGTGTAAGCTTGATATAAGTTTCTGTGTTGTAATTTAATGATTTTATCAACAATAGAGTATCTTTATTCGAAAATTTGAATTGAAATTTATTATTATCATAATAATTTTCTGATATATATTCTTTGTCACTTTGATATTCATTAAAATTAAAATTGAGCTTGTAATTATATCCATTAATTTCAGAAAGAGGATAACTAAAATCTTTTTCTTCCTCAAAATTTATATTATTCTGTTTTGCTGCTTTACCTTGGAAAAATGAAAACTTAAATTCAAAATTGAGATTAAAGAATTTGTTTGCCTGCTCTTCGGTTAAGCTGTCTAATTTAATTGAATCAGTTGGGAATTTATTCTCTACAATCCATTTTTTTAATAAATTAAATCTATGATAAGAACTCATATAACTCAATATTGATTGTAGATCTTTAACTGTTTCTTTATCAGGTCTAATCTCTTTATTGATTTTGCCATTGTCCAATACTTTTTCTTTTTTCAAAATCTGTTCAAATCTGTTTAGCTGAGATTTCTCTGATACGGTCATAATATTGATTGGGAAAGTAACCATCAATATTGAAGTCAATAATAATGAAATCGGCACAAATATCAAGTTTCTATTTTTGAAAAATACGAAATAAAATGTTATAATATAAAGCCAAATATTATAAATAATTACGATTAATCTATTTTCAGTAAACGCATAATTATCAATTCTGATTACAATTGACAATGTCATCAGAATTACAGCTGGTATCAAAGAATAGAAATAAAATTTAGCAAAAATATCATTTAATTTATTGCCAGTTTTTAATATTGGATAAATTATATAATAAGCCAATATTCCTGTAATTGAATAATAAATTACTAAAGATGAAACCCAGCCACTAGGGATTTGCCAAACAACTATTATTTTGATAAAATATAAATACAAAATTACTGCATAAAGAATCGCTATTGGAATCAGGATATAAGATGCTAATAATCTAAGTGAGTTAGCATAATTGATTTTTTCTTCTGACTTTTCATTATTTGGAATTCCAGAAAGAAAGAAAAATGAATTAAAAATTGTAAGAATAAAAACAAATAATTGAGGGTAAATTCTATTATTCCAATTAGCATTAAATAATTCATTCATGGCTAATATTGCAACTGAAATACCAATATTCAAAATTATTGAAAAGAAAAATGACTGCAATAATCTCAAAATCGTAATTTTATTGAAATTCCAGAATGATTCATTGTTTTTATTGAAAATACTGGTCGATATTGAAAGAAATAAAATACTACAAACCAGATAAAATCCAAATCTATAAAAATGATATTCATATACCTCAAGATTGAAATAATATAAAACCATTAGTATTACAAATGAAGACAAAACTGAGATTTTAACTTTATTCGATTTATTCTCAGTAAATAAATGAACTCCAATTGAAGAAATAAGTCCAAGATATCCACTAATAACAAATTTTGTAATGTGTTCAATCTCAGAAAGATGTTCATAATGTATTGAAGTGATTGCCGAAACAGCTGCAATAATAGAAAATACAACAGATAAAGGAAATCTTTTTAAGACTTCCAGAATATTATCTAAAGTATTTCTAAAATTGAAAAATTTCATATTATTGTTTCTCTAAATTTTTGAGTTTACGTTTTGCAATTGCTCCAAAATCATCATTTGGACGAAGGCTATCAATTAATTTATAAATTTCAATAGCTTTTTCGTTGTCATTAATTAATTCGTAACATTCACCTAATTTTACTAAACCTAAAGTAAACCAATCTTCGTATCCATTGAATCTGTCTTTTAAAAGTACAAAAGCTCCGATTGCTTCAATTGTTTTATTGTTTTTCAATAAAATTTCGCCAATTCTGTATTGAGACTCAGAAGCGATTGTTGGATTATCCAATTTCTCAGACAATTTTTCGAATTCAATTTTTGCAGAATCAAGATTATTATTCGTAAAATAATAATTTGCAATTCTATATGTTGATTGGTCAGCAAAGTCCATTCCTTTGTATTTTTCTTCTACTAATCTGAAAAGTACTAATGCTCCACCAATATCATTCATTGTATATTTTATTACTGCTCTTTCGTATCCTGCCTGAGCAGCAGAAACGTTATCTGGATATTTTTCCATTAATTTAGAGAAAATCTCTTCAGCTTTAATAACGTCATTTTTTAAATTTTTTGCTAATAAACCCTTTTCGAGATAACTCAATGGTGCATATTCGCTTGTAGAATAATTTTTAATAATTTTATCAAATGAATTGTCTGCATTAACAGTATCGCTTAAATTTAAGAATGATTTTCCCATCCAATAAATTGCTTCAGCATTTTTTTCGCTGTCAGGATATTTTTTAATAAAATTATCGAATTCATTTACAGCATCTTTATAATTTTTGCCAGTATAAAACATATCAGCTTTTTTGAATGTAAATTCTTGTGCAACTGTAGAATTAGGATTAGACTGAACGAAAGAATCAGCTACTTTGATTGCTTCAGCTTCATTACCAAGAGCTATATAACATTCATAAATACCTTTTAAAGCACTACCGGATAATTCGTGAGTAGGATAATTGGTTACAACTGTGCGATAATTTTCGATTGCACCTTCAAAATTCTCAACATTATAAAAAGCATCGCCAATTTTATAATAAGCCATTACGGCTAATGAGCTAGATGGATAAGCCTGAATAAGGAATTTGAAATTATCTACTGCCTCACGATATTTTTTCTGTTGGAATCTTATCCAGCCAGTCAAATATAAGGCATTTGGTGCATAAGGAGAATTATTATAACTTCTAACAAATGCTAAAAGCGAAGTAATTGCATCTTCAAATGAACCTTGGCGATAGAGAGCATGGCATAACTGATAATTGCAATATTGACCTTCTTCGGTACCAGGAGAAAGCTTTGCAGCTCTTCTATAACAGTCAACAGCTTTCTTAAAATCGCGAGTAGTATAATATCCATCACCTTGACGAGCTAAGACTTCTACATTGTGTTTAGAATCTGGAAATTCTTTAATCATTTTGTCAAAAGTTAAAGAAGATTCTTTGAACTTTTTCAATCTGAAATAAGACCATCCCAAACTATAAAGAGCTTCTTCGCGATATTTTGAAGAATCATATAAATCTACAATTGATTGATATGATTCGATTGCATTATTCAATAAATTTGAGCGGTAATAAGATTCACCCAACCAGAATAACGCTTCATCAGATTTATTAGAGCTTTTATTTGATCCGATAAAAGCTAAAAGTGGCTTCATCGCTTCAGTATTTTTGAAGTTTTTAACTAATGCAATACCTTGCTTTAATCTTGATTCGGAGATATACCAATCTTTTTGCGGCATCAATGTTAATGAGCTTTTAAAAGCTAACTGTTCAGCAGCTTTATAAGAGCTTACAGCCTTATTCCATTTTCTTGTTTCCATAAAGTTGGCACCGAGCAAAAGATTAATTCTAACAGATATATTTGCGTCAGTTGCTTCTCTTTCAGCTCTTTCTAAAGTGCGAATTGAGTTATCATAATCTTCGTTTTCATAATAAATTTGCCCTAATTCAAGCAAAACGTTGCTTAAATATGGATAACCAGATAAAACTGAGAGATTGGCAAAATCTTTTTGTGCTTGTGTTATATTATCATTTCTTTTGAAGGCAACTGCACGATAAAGTTGAGCAAGAGCTTTTACTTTGCTGTCATCATCTTGAATTGCATTAATAATTTCATTGTAATATCTAATAGCTTTTTTATAATCAGCTTTGTTTAAACAAGCCCAAGCTGCACTTAATCTTGCATAATTTACTAATTCAGAGGAAGAATAAGTATCTAAAAATGATTCGAAAATTGTTAGGCCTTTGTCATAATTTCTTGCTAAATTATTGGCTTCACCCTTTAAATACATAATTTCTTCACCAGCGTGATCAATATATGATTGTGGTTCGTAAAGATTGGCAATAGAATCTTTTTTAACTAAATGATTATTCAGATTTTCAGTTCTATCCAAAATTAAAAAAGCATTTTGATAATTACGCATAATCAAATCGAGATTGATTTCTCTGATTTTTGCTGCAAGCGAAGTGTTTGAAAATTCATATTTTGAGCTGATTGTACGATAATAGCTTAAAGATATATCATAATTTTTTGATAATTCTGCAATTTGACCCAAAGAGAATAAAGCATCATCGGCATAAATAACTTTAGGGTGATTGAGGGCCAATTCTTCGAATACTGGCTGAGCATCCTGATATTTACCAGCGAGCGATAAAGAAACAGCTCTCCAATAAACAGAATTATATATCATATCATTATAAATCTTTGAATCACGGAATTTAGCTTCGTTTTCGGCAAGATTTTTAGAGATATTGAATAAGCTTTCAGCTAAAAGAAACTTTTTTTGGTCAAATGCCATTAAAGCTCTTTTGTAAGCAGCAATGGACATAAAGGGAGAATTCGATTTTTTAGTTAATGCTTTTTCTAATTCAGAATCAGCGGCTTTGTAATTTCCATTAGCATAATCGCTTAATGCATGATAATAAATTGACTTATCAACTTCAGAGAAAAGATTATTAGAATTAATAAAATTCCTCAAATCTTGCTCAGATTGATACATTAACTTATTATCATAAAATTTAAAAGCGTTCTGAAAATCAGAAAAAGGATTACTATCAAAATAGTCATCTTGAATAGCAAAAGAATAATTGCTAAACAAAATAGCGGCAAAAAATGCCGTAAATATTATATTTATTTTCCTCATTATACCCAATTTATTAAGTTATACATTGCTTTTGGCAATACTTTCAACAATTGCAAATGCAATATTGGGCATTGTTGAAATTATGCTGCACGTAAAAATACGAATATTTTA
>CAIWET010000573.1 GCA_903911805.1 uncultured Ignavibacteria bacterium
AAAATTAAAATTTTATTCTTAAATTAGTATTGGATTTGAATTAAAAAATGGAAAAATAATAAATTGCAGTATAAAGATAACATACATAAGAAACCATTAATTCTGATTATTGATGATATTACCCGAAACTTACAACTTTTGGGAACTATTCTCATTAATGAAGGTTTTGAAGTTTCCTTGGCTGAAAATGGAACAAAAGCTCTTTTAAATATTAGCACATCAAAGCCAGATTTGATTTTATTAGATATTATGTCATCTGAAATTAACAGCTATGATATTTGTCGCAGAATTGTAAACAACCCAGAAAGCCACGATATTCCAATTATTTTCCTTACTTCAACTACTGATTCAGAAAATATAATCAAAGCTTACGAATCAGGTGGAGTAGATTACATTACAAAACCTTTTAAAAAAGAAGAATTACTTTCTCGCATTAAAATTCATATTGAATTAAGGAAATCGAAAGTAATTATTCAAGACAAAGTTAAAGAAATTGAAGAAATAAACAGACAACTAGTATCTTCTAATAAAGACAGAGAGCATTATTTAGGAGTTATTCATTCTGAATTAGACTTGGCAGCCAATTATGTTCGCTCTATGCTTCCAGAAGCACTTATTAGTCCGCCGATAAAAACAGATTGGTTATTTATTCCTTCTGCTCGTTTAGGTGGCGATTCGTTTGGTTATCATTGGCTTGATGAAAACAATTTCATTTTCTATCTTTTAGATGTTTGTGGACACGGTATTGGTTCTACTTTAATGTCAATGTCTGCAATTAATACGATAAAATTCCAAACATTATCAGTTGATTTCAAAGATCCTGGACAAGTTTTTTCTTCTTTAAATCACGCTTTTGATATGGTTAAGCATAATGATCTTTACTTTTCAATTTGGTATGGTATTTTCAATAAAAAAACTCGTGAGCTGACATTTTCATCTGCTGGACATCCACCTGCTTTATTAATCAATAAAGAAAATGATATTGAAGAATTGCAGACCAGAAACTTATTTATTGGAACAATTCCAAAAAGAAGTTTTAATACTGCAACATATCATATTCCTGAAAATTCTTCAATCTTACTTTATTCTGATGGTGTTTATGAATTTAAAACCAAAGAAAACAAAGTTTGGGGTTTGAGAAGCTTTATTGAACATTATAAAAACTTACAAAGTAAAAGTGATTACAAGCTAACTCAATATTATGAATATGCTAAATCTATGACAAAAAGTGGTGTTTTTGATGATGATTTTTCGATGTTAAAAATCGAGTTTATGTAGTTTTTCTATTGAAAATATCTATATTTAATTCTAATAATGTTTCTTCAATCAAGTAGAATGAACCTGCGATTATAGTATTATTATTCGAAAAATCGTGAGAAATTACAGCATCTCTGACGTTATCAAAAAATGCTATTTGGCTAAAATTCATTTCTTTTGCCATATTATAAAGATTTTCTGCTGGCTCTGATCTTGTTATTGATGGTTGTGTTAGTATTATTCGATCTGAAATTGATCTGATTTGCTGAATCATATCATGAATATCTTTATCTGCCATTACTCCAAAAATAAAGGTCCAATCCTTGATTTCAGGCTTCAATCTTAGAGTTTTTATCAATGTTTTAATAGAATCTGGATTATGAGAAACATCAACCAAAAGATAAGGATTTTTAATCAACAAATCCACTCTTCCACGATGCTTAGTATTTGTTTTAATTTTTTCCAACCCATTAATAATATCTCTATTGGAAACATTATAATCTTTTGCAATTAATTTGATTGCAGAAATAGCAGTTTTTATGTTCTCTAATTGATGAAAACCTGGTAAATCGACTAAAACACTTTGAATTTTATGCTCAGATTTATTTAATAACGAATCATCTGGAACATCGAGCAACATTTTAAAATCATCGGTAATAGTATTATAATTAAGTATAACTTTATCTGCACAATAAACTTCAGCATTTAACTCGTTAGCACGATTAAATATAATATCGATAATTTCTTGAGAATTATTTTGCAAAACTATTGGAATATTTGGTTTAATTATACCAGCTTTTTCTGATGTTATTGCTTCAATTGAATTTCCAAGATAATCAACGTGGTCAATATCAATTTTTGTAATAACAGATAACATTGGATTTAAAACATTTGTCGCATCATGTTTTCCACCCATTCCTGCTTCAATTATTGCAAAATCAACTTTTTCTTCAGAAAAAAACTCAAAGGCAATTGCAGTGGTAATCTCAAAAAATGTAGCTTCAATTTCTTGTCCAATTGGCATTATTCTATTAATTAAATCAACCAATCTTGATTCATCAATAAAATCACCATTAATTCTGAAGCGCTCCATAAAGTGAAGTATATGTGGCGATGTATAAATTCCAACTTTATAACCTGCCTCAATCAAAATTGAAGCAATTACTGAAGCAGTACTGCCTTTGCCGTTTGTTCCAGCTATATGAATTGATTTAAAATTATAATGTGGATTATTTAATCTGCTTAATATATAAAAAACCCTATCCAATCCAGGTTTTATCCCAAACCTATGGAAAGAATAGAGTTTTTGTATTACTTCTGAGTTATCTATTTTATTACCCGATTACTTTCTTCAATATTAATCAGCAATTTTTTTCTTTAATGTATTTCTTAATTCTTCTTTTTCGGCATCTGATAATTTTTTAATATAATCATCATAAAAATTGCCAAATTTCAAATTAGTCTGAGCACCAAAATATCCGTAACCAATCGCATAAACAAATACATAGAGTATTGCATTTATTCCAACTGATTCAAGATAGTTTATTTCCTTATAATCAAATTTAATAATAAGTGAATTCCAAACAACTTCTATTAACAACGAACTTAATACTAATAATCCACCAACAACAACAAAATATAAAAATGATCTGAAAAATTTACTTTTTGGCATTTTCATAAATTAATTCTCATTTATTGATGCATATAAATCTTTAAGTCTTCTTCTTAAATGAAGCACTGCATATCTTTTTCTTGCTAAAAGAGTATTTATATTAACGCCTGTTTCCTCTGACATTTCTCTAAAAGAAACACCTTCAAATTCATTTTTTACGAAAACTTCTCTTTGTTCTGCTGGAAGTTCTTCCAAACTTTCCAAAACTGATTCCCAAATAGTTTTTCTTACTAATTCGGACTCAGGTGAAGTTGTTAAATCGCTTAAAAAGTTTTCGAAAGTATCAACTCCGTCTTCAGCTTGACCTGGAGTTTGCATATCCGAAAATGTTTCAGCACGTTTTTTTCTATATGAATCAATAATTCTATTTCTTACTGCAGTAAATACCCAAGATGCAATATTTTCAATTGGTTTTTGAACATTAACAGAAGCTGCAAGAACATTAGTAAATACATCCTGAAGAATATCTTCAGCTTCTTCCTGGCTTCTAACTCTTTGGCGAATAAATCCGAGAAATTTTTTCCTATCAGTTTTGAATAAATTCTCAATCTGATAAGCCAAATCTGATTTACCTTTTATATTTTGTACCGGCAATATTGTTGGTGCCGGACTATCTTCTTTCCTATTGCTCTCGATTATCTTCGCAAATTTTTGACTATTCATCTTACTTCTTTTTTTAACTTTCTCAGTTATTTTTTCTTAATTCAGTATGTACCAAATGCCATTCAGCCCCGTCATTACAAATAAAAATTCTCTTTTGGCACTGCCTCAATATGATAAACACATTTTTTTTTGAAAAGTTTCAAAATAATTTTCCACTTTGTCATTCTTTATCGATTCTAAAATACAAAAATTATTTTTATTTTAACATAGGAATTTTTATTCCGAACTTTTTAGCATTTTCTATCGCTCTATCATATCCCGCATCTGAATGTCTTAAAATACCCATTAATGGGTCATAAGTTAATACTCTTGATAATCTCATTTCTGAGTCAGCTGAACCATCTGCAACCACAACCATTCCTGCGTGCAATGATAATCCCATACCTACTCCACCTCCGTGATGCATTGAAACCCAAGATGCTCCACCTAAAGTATTTAAAGCAAAATTGAAATATACCCAATCTGCAATTGCATCTGAGCCATCAAGCATAGCTTCTGTTTCTCTGAATGGAGAGGCAACTGAACCGCAATCTAAATGGTCGCGACCAATTACGATTGGTGCAGAAACTTTACCTTCTCTTACTAATTTATTGAATAATAATCCTGCTGCTTTTCTTTCGCCATAGCCTAGCCAGCAAATTCTTGCAGGTAAAGCCTGATAGCCAACATTTTTCTGAGCATTTACTATCCAACGGTGCAAAGGTTCATCATTAGGGAATAATTCCATAATTGCATCATCAGTCACTTTTATGTCATTTGGATCGCCAGAAAGTGCCACCCAACGGAAAGGACCTTTTCCATCGCAGAATAGAGGTCTGATATAAGCTGGAACAAATCCAGGAAAATCAAAAGCATTTGGTACATTTCCAAAATCTCTTGCAATTCCTCTCAAATTATTACCATAATCAAAAGTAACAGAACCGCGTTTTTGCAATTCTAACATACATTCAATATGAGTACCAATTGATTTATAAGCCTCAGCTAAATATTTATCAGGATTTTCGATTCTTAATTTATCAGCTTCTTCTTTAGTATATCCAGCTGGATAATATCCATTCAATGGATCGTGTGCAGCAGTTTGGTCAGTCAAAACATCAGGAATGATATTTCTTCTAATCAATTCTGGTAAAATCTCTGCAACATTACCAATCAAACCAACAGAAACTGCTGTTTTATTTGCTTGATTTTCTTTAACAATTCTCAAAGCTTCGTCCAAAGAACCAGTTTTCAATTGGCAATATCCATCGTGGATACGTTTATCAATTCTTGATTCATCAATTTCAATTGTAATAGAAGCAGCACCAGTAAAAGTAGCCGCAAGAGGTTGAGCTCCACCCATTCCGCCTAAACCGGCAGTTAATAAAAATCTACCGAATAAATCGCCACCAAAATGTTGGCGGGCACATTCAGCAAAAGTTTCATAAGTTCCTTGCAAAATTCCTTGAGTTCCAATATAAATCCAGCTTCCAGCAGTCATCTGACCATACATAATCAACCCAAGTTTATCCAATCTGCGGAATTCTTCCCAAGTTGCCCATTTAGGAACCAAATTAGAATTTGCGATAATCACTCTTGGAGCCATCTCGTGAGTAGGGACTACTGCAACTGGCTTTCCAGATTGCACTAAAAGAGTTTCGTCGGGTTCAAGATTTACCAATGAATCAATAATTGCATCGTAACATTCCCAATTACGAGCAGCTTTACCTAATCCACCATAAACAATTAATTCACCCGGTTTTTCAGCATTTTCAGGGTCCAAATTATGCTGAATCATTCTATAAGCAGCTTCGATTTGCCAATTTTTACAAGTTAATTCTGTTCCTCTTGGAACTTTTACTGTTCTCATCAATATCACCTAAATTTTATTATTTTCAAAAATTTCTCTTAAAACTTCCCAGGTATAAATGCCTGTGTCGTGGCCATCGCCCCAAGTAGGGACAATTGCATAATTGCCGGCAGCCTGAATATTGGTTAACTCATTTTGACCAGCTTTAAATGTATTCAAAAGCATAAATTTTTGACCAGATGCTTTGTCGGGTTCGTCCCTGCAAGTGGCACAAGGGCAATTTTTACGAAGCGATTCTAATTTAATAGAAGCTTCAAATCCATCGCTCCAAACAGTTTTCAAAAATTTAT
>CAIWET010000574.1 GCA_903911805.1 uncultured Ignavibacteria bacterium
AAAAATATTAACATATTTACACTAATTTATTTATTATTTAGTCAAAACTTATATTATGTATAAATTTAGGTGAAGTTACCCTGATGGATGTATCTTCTATTTATAAAGAGTTAAGTATGTATAGATATTCATCTGCAACTGAAGTTGACAGTGAGTCTAACTATTCTTATAATCAAAATAATGCTCTTTATGATAGTAGTAGAAGAGCCAATGAAGATAAACAAGTTCCACAGACTACCAATAAACCTATTAATGATAAATTAGAAATTTCTGCAGCTGCTCAAAAAAAGCAGAGTGAAAATTCATCTGGAAATAGCTCTAATAATCAAAATAATTCTAAAAATCAAGATCAAAGCAAACAAAATTCATCTAAAAATTCTTCGAATGGCTCTACTTTATCAAAAGATGACCAAAAAATGGTTGAAGATTTGAGAAAGCGTGACTCAGAAGTAAGGTCTCACGAAGCCGCACATCAATCAGCAGGTGGTGGTTTAGTTAGAGGTGGTGCAACTTTCAGTTATCAGTCTGGTCCAGACGGTAAACAGTATGCAATTGGAGGAGAAGTACAAATTGACACTTCTGGAGATAGCAATGACCCACAAGCAACTATTTCAAAAATGCAACAGGTAAAGCAGGCTGCTTTAGCGCCAGCTGACCCATCGTCTCAAGATAGGGCTGTGGCTCAAATGGCTGCTTCAGTTGAAGCGGATGCAAGAGCTAAATTAAGCCAAAAGAATAGTGAATCGAACTCAAATACACCAAATGAGAATGTTGATCAAAAACAAGCTCCTGATTTTACTCAATCTACTAACGTAAATCCTGATGGCACAAAAAAAGCAGCTTCTGAGAATGAAGGAAATACAAAAAAAAGTAATACTGCTGCTAATTTAATAAAATCTTACCAAACAAATCAAGAACAGAATAGCCAAGCAATTGGAAATATTCTAAATAAAATCAGTTCATCTCCAAGTTTGGAGAGCTTAAAAACGAGATCTGAACAACAATTCAAGGTTAACTCTTTAAGCAAACAAATTTCATTTGTTTATTAATCTTAAAAAACCAGAAATAATACTATGAGAATATTTAAAACAATCTTAATAGTGGCATTTATGTCAATCAGTTCACTTTTTGCAAAAGATAAAATTTATCTTCCTTTTTTTGAATTAATTAATGTTGACAATGAATATCAATATTCAACATCAAAATTATTAAAAGATTATATTGATGAAACTTTAGGTTTTGAATTAATTTTACCTTCTCGAATTACTGAGAATTTCAATTATCCAACCGAGACTACAATTATACAGTCAGCCATTGAAGCTGGTTGTAAATATTATTTACTAGCATCTTTAAACAGAATCGGTGATAATGTAATAATTAATGTTAATCTAAAAGATGCTGTTTCTCAGGAATCCAAGTGGAAAGATAGATTAAAAGCAGCCACTCCTGAGGACTTAGATCCGATTATGCAAAACATTGCAAATGCAATAAATGCAAATTCTAAAGGCAACAAGGCTCAATCAATTTATTCGGTATCCGATTATAACGCAACTCCACTTAAACAAGTGAAAACAAATAATGCTTTTGGCGTTTCAATAGGTGGGCTTGTATATTTAAATAATCCGACAAAAACAGACTTATCTGCCGGAGCTGAAGGATATTGGCTATATGATGCAAGAAATGTGATTTATCAAATCTCAGGTGGTTTATACGGATTAGGAGGCACAGCTCTTGCTATGAATGGCTCTTTAGGCGTATTGGGACCAATGAATGATTTTGATAATACTTTCTTTGTAGGTGCATCAGCAGGTCTCAATTATATTAGTACTAATACAAGTGACAAGATTAATTCATACGACGGTGGAGGATTATATTTAGGAGCTAATTTAGGGTATTTAATTGGAAGAACTAGCTCAACTACTTTTAAAGTTCAAATTGAATATAATATTGGATTATATTCTTTAGAGCAATATACAACTAAAGTAAAAACAGATTTTCCTCAAATTCTAAAATTCAATTTTGGCATTTATTTTGGAAAATAAAATGAACAAATTACTTCTATTCATATTTATTTGTTCAATTCTAATTTTAAGTTCATGCACTTATACTCAAATTCTTTGTGGAAATTCAAAAGCCGATATTTATATTGATGGAGCCTTTGCTGGCAAAGGAACGGCAAAGGTTGTGAGAGTAGGTCCACCAAACACCTGTCATTTGGAAGCGAAATTAAATGGTCACGTAATTGGAAAAGCAGAAATGTCTAGAGAAATGACAGCAACTACATTATATTATGGTATTAGTTCCTGGGGTTTAGGACTTCTTTTCCTTTGGGAATATCCAGAGAGCTATATTATTCCAATTGAAATGACAGCACCAGATAATAACTATGACCCTTGGGCTCCAAAGAATTCTAAATGGAAAAAGAAATAATAGATTAAAAGGCAGATAAGGCTATTCTAACAATTTCGGACCACTTGGTTACTGATAAAAGTCTGTAGCCAAGGAGAGTTCCAAAACCAATATAAGTTAAACCAGCAAATTTATGTAC
Organism: uncultured Ignavibacteria bacterium; assembly: GCA_903911805.1. Lineage (GTDB taxonomy): Bacteria > Bacteroidota > Ignavibacteria > Kapaibacteriales > UBA2268 > CAIWET01. Next base: position 2,549 of record CAIWET010000574.1, read on the forward strand.
TTTTGCTAGCATTGTAGGAGATAATTTGTCTTTGAAATACATTACAATTTTTACTAAAAAATAAAGCCAAAGCGAATTTCCAAATCCAAATCCAAATGAAAATATAAGATTATTCAATGCATTGTTTTCCATTATATTTGCTTTTTGCACATTCATAGCAATGAAAAGCAATGATGCAAAAAATGATGGATTTGCAAGATTTGTTAATGCAACAGCCATCCCAATAAAAAATGGACCTTTACTCGTTAAAAACTGATATACTTTATTTCTGCTCTGAACTTCGTCTAAATTGATTTCTTGATTTTCTTTTTGTGGTTTTAAATGAATTGCACCGTAAATTATTAAAGCCAAAATAATTGAAACCTGAATAAAGAAAACAGGCACAGGATAAGAATCTACAAAATCATTTAATAAGAAAATAATACCCGAAGATGCAAACATTGCGAATAAGCTATAGAAGAAATCTATGATTCCATTGCCATAAGCAATCTTGGAACCATATTTAGATCCTTTTTCTAAACTCTTTTTAAATATAGTTACACCGACTGGTCCTGGCGGCATCGCCAAAAGAAATCCAATAACTAATCCAACAAGTAAAGCACTTAACACTAATATTTTCCCCTAATTTTCATATTTTCCTAACACTTTTTCAGAAAAGTGTGTAGAATTTTACACAATTTATGCAATTTTTTGAAAATAATCAAGAAAAATCGATTTATTCCCTTACAAGTGTAAATATTTGTTAACAGTTTATGCTTTTTTCAAGTAAATTCTCTCATCAAAATAGTATTGAATTGCTTTGTAAATAAATTCAGCTAATCCAACTTTATATTTTTCATAATGATTTTTGAATCGTTTATCTTCAGTATACATCTTGCCTAATTCTAAAAGCATTTCTGGCGTGCAATCATAAAAATTATTAATATAATCGTGCCAAAGAATAATTTGGTCTTGCACATCAGGATGCTCTGGATATTTATCCATTAGTACAGCTAAAGATTTGGTAATCTTCTCACCGTTATCTTTTAGGTTCTTCCAGCCATCTTTCCCTAATTTCTTAATTCTCATTTCGGATTCAATAACAGTATTTCCCCAGCGGTTAATAGCTTCATTTTTGTATTCCTGAGCTTGCTCAGTTGTAAATCCATCGTAAAGTTCTTCGTCTGACAACATGAGAATATTCTCCTTTTTGTTTTCTATTTGATTAATTGTTTTTTCAATTGTATTTACTAAATTTTCAAATTTTTTAATTTTATAACTCAATAATATTTTTTGATTTTTTAAAGACTCAAGTGGAGAAAAATCTGCAGAACTATAAATTTGAATAATATCATTCAAACTAAAGTCAAGTTCTTTATAAAAAAGAATTTGCTGAAGTTTTAATAAATCTTCATAAGAATAATATCTAAAGCCATTAAAATCCTTCATTTTAGGCTTTAATAATCCAATTTTGTCATAATGCCTTAGAGTTTTTAAGCTAATTCCAGCAATTTCAGCAACTTTCCCAATTTTATGCATAATTCATCCTATCGTTATAAAATCAAAATACAAAAATAAGATATTCCCTAAGGTCAGAGAAAAGAAAAAAAATATTTAGGCATAATAATTGCTTTACTAACATTGGATTATATGTTCTTTTAATATTCATTATAAATGAAAATAATGCTAAAGTTTTTAGTCGAATTGCCGAGAATTTAACTTGAGGACAGAGTAAAATGGCTGGATGCCCAAGTTAAAAAGTTAGTACAAGGGAGGTCTTTATGCCAACAGCAATTTCGGGTGGGTCCCGTATTAGAACGAATACTCCGGCTGAGCAAGCATACAATGCATTGCAGTCTGCAAGTAGCAATATTGCTTTAAGACAATTACGTCTTTCAACCGGTAAACGAATTAATTCAGCAGCAGATGATGTAGCTGGTTATATCACTTCAAGAGCATTGAAATCACGCACAGGTGCGTTGAAATCAGCACTCAATTCAGTAGGTGAAGCAAACTCAGTAACATCGATCTCGATGGACGCATTAGATAACATAAATAGCTTGTTGACGCAGATCAAAGACTCAGCTGCTACGGCTTCTTCAGGTGCTCTGGGAACGGATGAAAAAGTTGCATTAGCTAAGGGAGCTTATAGACTCTCTCAGCAAATACAATTTGTTGTTGATTCCACCGTATTTGGTGGTAAACAATTGTTACAAGGAGGTTTTTCTGGTGATTGGACAATTGGATACTTAGCAAATAATAACCTATTAACAATGGGTGTAGATTTAACAACAGGTAACACGGAATTAAATGTTACAAGTAATGACTTTAACATTAATTCAAAAAATGCTTCGGCATTTGCAGGTGTTGCTGGCTTTAATTTAAGTTGTTTGAACTCAGTGAGTTCTTCCGATTTAGGCGTGTTTGCAAGTTCGCAAATATCTTCAACTTTAACAAGTTTGTCAGATGCTCTGTCAAACGTAAATAAGGTTGCATCATATTTGGGTGGTTTGCAGGTAAGACTAAATTCTCAGGAAGACTTGTTGAAATCTCAGATAACAAATTATAATGCCGCTGTTTCGAGAATTGAAGATGCTGATGTTGCTACCGAGCAACTAGATTTGGTTAAAAGCCAATTCTTACAGCAAGCGTCATTGATTTCTCTAGCACAGGCAAATCAGAATCCTCAGTCGTTCTTGCAGTTATTCAGATAGAATAATTGGAATAAAGACGAGATTTGATAGTCTGGACTCAAACACATTGGAATAGGGGTGTATAACCAAAACACCCTGGTTCCTATTAACAACAAAACGGAGATAAATAAATGCAATCAGCAGCCAGACAATTAGCTGCCTCCAGAGCTTACGGCGGAGGAAAAGACGGGAAAGTTCCTTCTTATCTCGAGCAGGAAGTTTTTTCCTGGAGTAAAGAAAAACTTATATTGAAGATGTATGACCTTTTTATTGTTTCTTGCAAAAGAGGCGACGTTCAAAAAATGAGCAAAGTTCTAGTTGAGCTTATGAGTTCTTTGAATTTCGAAATAGAAGAAACAGCAACAAGACTTTACAGACTTTATGAGTATTGCCAAAGATGTATATTCCAAAGAAAATTTGATGAGGCTTTACATATTATTCAAGAATTAAGAGAAGCTTGGTGTAAAGCATTTAATTTAGAGAATTGAGTTTATTATGAGTGACCTGTTAACGCAATTGACCAGTGCAGCTTCTTCTGCTTCAAATTCATCTAATATGTCGCAGAGCGATTTATTAGTGCAGTCTTTTAAAAGGACTCAGCAGCCAAAAGTTGATGCACTTACAACAAAGAAAACTACTTTAGAAGGAAGAGTATCTTTTATAAATAGTCTTAAATCTAAATTAGACTCTTTAAATACTCAGTTGGATACATTTTCGCTTTCAACTATGAACCAAAAGTTCAAAGCAAAAGCTATGACTTCTTCTGATACTTCTGTTGCAACTGTTTCTTCTGATGGAGATGCAGCAATTGGCGTTAATTCACTATATGTGAAAAGGTTAGCTTCAAGTGATGCCTTGATTACTCAAAGAATGAATATTTCAGATAAATTTGGTTTAACTGCCAACTCAATTAACATAAATGGATTTAACGTTAATGTTGAGCTCGATGGCACTGAAACAAATGAACAAGCTATGAAGAAAATTGTCACAGCTATTAATAATACCAAAGATATAACTGTTTCTGCTTCATTCATTAAGGATACCACAACAACTGGTAGAATAACTTTTGCTTCAACTTCAACAGGTGAAAGTAATAAAGTTATTTTCCAGGATTCAACCCTTGCGGCAAAACTTGGACTTACAACTTCTGGGCTACAATCAAATTCAAATACAAGATATTCTACTACTGGTGCTGGAGCATTCTATAAATCAACTGATCCCGCAACGCTAAACTCTAATGTCGAAATCAATGGACTGGACGTTGTTAGAGAAAGTAACACTATTAGCGACTTATTGAGCGGTGTTGAAATAAATCTTTTGAAACCACAGGATAAAGATGCGTTACCTTTAACTTTAAATACAAGCGTTGGTACTACTCAGGTAAAAGAATTGGTACAACCGCTTCTTGACTCATACAATGATATTCTTAATCATTTAAAATCTAATCCTACACAGATGAGATCTGATTCATCTTTTTCTGGGTTATATAGTAATTTAAGATCTTTACCTTCTCAGAGCATTACACCACTATCTGGCTCAAGTGTAAGTATGTTAGCTGACGCAGGTATCAAAGCAGACAAAAATGGAAATCTTTCCGTAAGTGATACAGATAAATTAACTGAAGCATTAAAATCTAATCCTGAAGCCATTGCAAATCTTTTTACAGGTACAAATGGCTTGACCTCAAAATTGCAAACTGCAACATCAGGTTTAATTGGATCAGATGGTCTATTGGTTACAAGGTCTTTATCACTTGGAAAGCAAATAGAATCAATTAAAAAACGCACAATAGATTTAGAAGATAGAATAGATCGTCAATCGGTTTCTTTGCGTAAGGAATATGAAAGCTCGCTTAAAGTATATCTTCAAGCACAGAATCAATCTAATCTATTGGGAACATTCCCATCTTCTTCATACTAAAAGGAGGCAAGTAAAATGGTAAGCTCAGTACAAAGCGTTAACACATTAATAGTTCAGAGTTCATCAGAATCAGTAAGTGTAAACTTAAAACAAAGTGATGCTGATGACTCAAAGAAATCAAAATTAATGGCTAGCGAAATAGGAAAGTCCACCGCAGAAATTAATACCAAGAAGAGCAAAGACTCTTATAAATTTTCTGATTTGGCTGAAGGACTTAATAATCACTTTAAAAATGATGAAAAATTTAAAGTTGAATTTACAAAAGATAAAGCAACAGAAAAAATGGTTTACAAGGTAATTGACAAAAAAACCAGTCAAATCTTAGATCAGGTTCCAAAGGAAGTTGAATTAAAGATTTCTAAATTTGTTTCTAGTCAATTAGCCGATAGTGAAAAGACTGATGCCAAAGTCTGATTTCGGAATCATTCAAGATCATTTAGCTGAATTATTCAGAGCGACAGAAGAAATAAAAAAGCTACTTAGTCGTGAAAATGATTTGGTAATTGATGATTGGGAAGAAATTGATAATTTGTATCAAAAAAGAGCTGAAATCCTGGCTCTTATTGACATTTGGAGATCTTCCGATGACGGTAAAGAAATAATTTTAAAAAATTCTGAGATTTGGGATAAAGTTATTAAAAAAATTGCCGATATAGATATTGAGAATTTAGAGCTAATTGAAAATAATGTAAAAGTTATGGGTGATAAGCTCAAGCAAATGACTAAACAAAAGAGTTTGCTTTTATATAATAGAGAAAGCATAAAATGGATATTAAATCGCTAAATACAGGGGCGGGCTCCAGATTAAATAATATACAAAATGACAGCCTGCAAAAAAAGTCTGATGACTCTAAATTACAGCAGAATGTTGCTCAAAATAAGCAAAGACAAGATAAATTAGAATTGTCTTCTGCCTCTACTTTTAGAAGTCAAGCTGTTAAGCTAAATGCTATTGATACAAAAAAGATTGATCAAAAATTGAGTTCTTATGAAGGCACTTCTGCTTACAAAGAAACTGCAAAGAAATTAAATCAACTCTTTCCACCGGTGAAGAGCAAAGCTTAATATATTACATATATTCTTTTTTTAAATAAA
>CAIWET010000575.1 GCA_903911805.1 uncultured Ignavibacteria bacterium
ATACATTATTATTGAAATATCCCTTTATGAAATTTGAAAATTCTCCTGTATATTTATTGCTGTCCAGATTGGTCAAATCGCAAGTTGCAAAGAAATACTCTGATTGATTTTTTTCAATTGCAGAATCTAATTGTATCTTGATTTTCGCAAAATCTTTTGAATTAAAATAATGAGCTTCAATTGAAAAATTGTTTGTCAATTTATATCTCGTTAAATAATCCCACATCACAAAACGAAATGGTGTTATTACCAAATTATTGCTTTTATTCTCGTTGAGAATGCCGCTTATCTGATTATAATATAAGTCGTTATGCTTATCCATTGAATAGTAAATTCCTCCAAAGAAATTTATGGTAAAATTCAATACTATAAAAATGGAAATAAATAATTTATTAATCTTAATTTCTTCATTTCTGAAAATTGCAATTGTAATAAACCAAAATAATAGATTTTGTGGTATCCAGAATTCAAGATTTGATGAAGCCCAGAAGTTAAAAAATAAAGATAATGAGAAAAAGTAGAATAAAGCAATAGTTAAAATTGATTTATTTTTTATAAAATTACTTTTCGCATTTTTCCAATTTTTTAAAACAAAAACTATATAATTGATAAATACTACAACAACTGAAACAAGATTAATCATTCCAAGAGTGTTTCCCATATTTCTTGTTAGAAATATTTCTTCTCCTAACCATTTGTCTTTAAATGCACTTAATAAGAAATTCTTAATGGAATCTATGCTATATAAGAAATACGTAGAATAAAATGTTCTAGTAAATCCAACAGCATCATTAATAATCATACTTTTATTGAATTTCGACCAATGCTCTGGTAATTCCTCTGAGTATAAGAATAGCCAATGAGTATATTGATGCAAAGAATAATTTTCATAATAAATTATCCCAGCAAATAAATATGGCAATCCTATAATCAAAAAACTAATCCCTAAGCCTGTAAGAACTTTTTTGACAAAGCCTTCGCGATGGAAAAATAAAATGTATAAAAATAATGTCCCAAAAAGTATAATGTTTGACTGATGGAATAAGGTTGCAAGTGAAATAAAAACAATAGCTTTATTCAAACTTGCATTTCCTTCGTTAAAATCAAACAATGAAATCATTGATTTGATAATAAAATACAAAGGAATTATATAAACTTCAGTGCATCCACTATAATACCAAAATGCAAAAGAAAGACCAATGATAAAAATTAATGAATATGAATAAAATGCTGAATATTTTAATTTCATTTTAGCAAATCTAAACAATGTAGCTAATATCAATGCTCCAAAAATGGCATTCATACTGCCAATTTTATAAGCTATATCCACACTATTTACAAATGGTATAAAATTCAATAAATTCATCCAAGCTTTAGATACTATATGGAATAGTAAATGATGTGGATGAAAAATCCAGGGACCATATTCAATATCATTTAAATAATAAGTACTATCGTGCGATAATGAATAATTCTGAGTAATAGTAATGCAATAAAAAACAAAGAAACCTAAGAAAATCAAGATTTCTGATTGATAATTTTTTATTTTTTGCATTACATTATTCATTATTTATAACTTCTCACAGCTAAATGAACATTTTCAAATTCTAATGCCTCAACGTGTCTGATAGGTTTATTGCCTTCGCCTTGGTATTCCCAAGCGGCTACGTGAGCAAAATTTTCATCGTTTCTCTTTGCTTCGCCATCTTCGTATTGATGTTCAACTCTAAAATGACCACCACAAGATTCGTCTCTTTCCAAAGCATCATAAAGCATAACTTCTGCAAATTCCAAGAAGTCAGCAACTCTTAATGCTCTTTCTAATACCATATTCAAATCTTCTTTACCACCAACAATTTTCAAATTGCTCCAGAATTCTTGTCTTAATTCAGGTACTAATTGCAATGCTTTTTTCAAGCCAGCTTCAGAACGAGCCATACCGCAATTGTCCCACATAATTTTACCAAGTTCTTTATGGAATTGTGTAGGAGTTTTCTTTCCATTCATTCCCATTAAAGCATTAATTTTATTATTTGCTTCAGTTTCTGCTTTTTTGAATTCAGGATGATCTGTATTAACAGCAGCTAATTTATTTGATGCTAAGAAATGACCAATTGTATAAGGTAATACAAAATATCCATCAGCTAAGCCTTGCATCAATGCAGAAGCTCCCAAACGGTTAGCTCCGTGATCAGAGAAGTTTGCTTCGCCAATTACGTGTAAACCTGGAATTGTACTCATTAAATTGTAATCCACCCAGAGACCACCCATTGTATAGTGAGCTGCAGGATAAATCATCATTGGAGTTGTATATGGGTCATCGCCAGTAATTCTTTCATACATTTCGAATAAGTTTCCATATCTTTCTTCAATTTTATCTTTACCCAATCTATTTATTGAATCTTTAAAGTCTAGATAAACACCATAACCTGTATTGGAAATTCCACGTCCATCATCGCAAGCTTCTTTTGCAGCTCTTGAAGAAATATCTCTTGGAGAAAGATTACCAAATGATGGATATTTCCTTTCCAAATAATAATCTCTATCTGATTCTGGAATGTCTGCAGGAGCACGTTTTTCATCTTTATTCTTTGGAACCCAGATTCTTCCGTCGTTTCTTAAAGATTCACTCATCAATGTTAATTTTGATTGGTGATCTCCAGCAACTGGAATACATGTTGGGTGAATTTGTGTATAACAAGGATTAGCAAAAGCTGCACCTTTTTTATATGCTCTGAAAGTTGAAGTTACGTTACAAGCTTGAGCATTTGTTGAGAGATAAAATACGTTAGCGTATCCACCAGTACCAAGCACAACAGCATCGCCCCAATGGGATTCAATTTTACCTGTTACCAAATCTCTAGTGATAATACCTCTTGCATAACCATCAATCATTACAACATCAAGCATTTCTTTTCTATTGTGCATTTTTACAGCTTTTTTACCAATCTGACGATTTAAAGCAGAATATGCACCTAAGAGTAATTGCTGTCCCGTCTGTCCTCTAGCATAGAATGTTCTGGATACTTGAGCGCCACCGAATGAACGATTATCTAAATAGCCACCATATTCACGTGCAAATGGCACACCTTGAGCCACACACTGATCAATGATGCTATTTGACACTTGAGCTAGTCTATAAACGTTTGCCTCGCGAGAACGGAAATCTCCGCCTTTTACAGTATCATAAAAAAGTCTATAAATGCTGTCGCCATCATTTGGATAATTTTTTGCAGCATTAATACCACCCTGAGCTGCAATTGAGTGAGCTCTTCTTGGGCTATCGTGAAAAGTAAATGCTTCAACTTGATAGCCAAGTTCTGCTAAAGTTGCTGCAGCACTTCCGCCAGCTAATCCGGTACCAACTACTAAAATTTTGTATTTTCTTTTATTAGCAGGATTAATCAATTTCATATTAAAGCGATGATTGTCCCATTTTTCTTGTACTGGTCCACTCGGAACCTTAGAATCTAATATCATATTCCCCTCCCGATTACACCTACTAAAACATTAATTGGAATAGATATCAGTAAAATAGCTATTAATACCGATAAAATTCTGCTTCCATTTACTAACTTATTAAAATACTTTTTATTATTCAATCCTAAGGATTGGAACGCACTCTGCATAGCGTGATTTAAATGAAATCCGAGTGTGATTACAAAAAGCATATAAATAACTGCAACTACTGGTTGTTGAAATCCTTTAACTACTGCTTTATAAACGTCATTTCTAACGCTTAAAATTTCAATACCATTATTTTTTTTCATAAATTCTCTGCCTTCTTCGCGTTCAATTCCTGTTGTTAACGTTGGATAAATATCAGTTCCAACTGAATAATATTCAGGATTATTGAAATTTGCCTTATCAGTCATACCCATTGTTAAATGAGCTAAATGATATGAAACAAATAAGAATACTAAAACGCCTGTCCAGATCATTGTTCTGGAAGAAAAAGTAGATTTTACATAACCCTTCACAGCATACTTTGTTGGTTTAGCTCCTAAATTTAGGAATTTTAACCTGATTGATGTAATGATGTGAAATACCAATGCTAAGAGCAATCCAATTCTGAATGCCCAAATTAACTCGCCGGTACTGTGCAAAAAGTGTGAATACTTATTGAAAGCTTCTTGCCCTAAGTAAATCTGCATATTACCTAAGGTATGTACTAAAATAAATAGTACTAGAATAATACCGGTTACTGCCATTACTACCTTGCTTAAGATAGTTGATTTTAAGTAATTAAAAATGTTAGCCATAACCCTTTTTA
>CAIWET010000576.1 GCA_903911805.1 uncultured Ignavibacteria bacterium
AATTATAAATGGATTTCAACAACATCGATAAATAAAAGTGAAAATTTAGAAATACTTTCAAAAGCACAGAATTCACCAGAAACATCTGTTTTTATTTCAATTGATAATCAAATAAAAGGGTGTTATTTTATTAAATCAAAATTTAGAGAGAATATCTCTGAAGAAATGCAAAGTATTTCTGAAAAATTTGAAATATATATTCTCTCTGGTGATAATGATAAAGACAAAGATGATTTAATCAAATTATTTAGAAAAGATATTCCAATGCATTTCAATCAAAAGCCTTTAGATAAATTGCATTTTATTGAAAATCTTTTGAATAATAATAAAAAAGTAATTATGGTTGGAGATGGTCTAAATGATGCTGGAGCTCTTAAAATAAGTACTGTTGGAATTGCAATTACTGATAGTACTGCCAATTTTACTCCAGGATCAGATGCAATTTTAGAATCAAAAAACTTGAACAATATCGAAAAATTTGTTAAATTAGCATCATTGTCTGTGAAGACAGTTTATATAAGTTATGTTCTTTCAATTTTATACAATTTAGTTGGGCTGTTTTTTGCAGTACAGGGCTTGCTTTCGCCGGTCATTGCTGCAATACTGATGCCGATTAGCTCGGTTTCTGTTGTTGTGTTAAATTATTTAAAAGTAAATTATCATGCAAAGAAACTTAAGCTAAAAAACAATGATTAAATTGCTATTTTTGTATTTTAAAATGTTGTAAAAAACATTCTGGTTACAAAGAATGCAATAATATGAATTTTTTATTTTTTGGGTTATAAATTAAAAAAGGGATTATGTCAGTAATTTTTGTTCTAATAATAGTGAGTTTTACACTTGCTTTTGGTTTTTTGATTGCTTTTTTGTGGGCAATGAAAAATAATCAATTTGAAGATACTTATACTCCGGCGATTAGAATTTTATTAGATGATAAAGATAAGAAAATAGATCTCAAACAAAACTAGGATTTATGTATGTCACAAAATGTACAATCAAACGTAGCAATGGAAACATTCCATTATGACAATAATATTGTCAAGCTATTCACTTACGCTTCCCTTTTATGGGGAATTGTTGGTTTTCTTGTTGGCTTAACAGCTGCAATAGAATTATATTTACCTGAAATGTCAGGTAGTATTTCTTGGCTTGTTTTTTCAAGATTAAGACCTCTTCACACAAATGCAGTAATATTTGCTTTCGTAGGAAATGCAATGTTTGCTGGAATTTATTATTCATTGCAAAGACTTTGCAAAGCTAGAATGTTTAGCGATTTTATTAGCAAGTTCCACTTTTGGGGATGGCAAACGATTATTGTATCTGCTGCATTAACGTTACCTTTCGGAATTACTGCTGGTAAAGAATATGCTGAATTAGAATGGCCAATCGACTTAGCAATTGCAGTTGTTTGGATTGCATTCGGTATCAATTTATTTGGTACAATTGTTAAAAGAAGAGAAAGACACCTTTATGTTGCAATTTGGTTTTATATTGCAACTTGGGTGACAGTTACAATTCTTCATGTTTTCAATTCTCTTGAAATGCCAGTAACTTTCTTGAAAAGTTATTCAGTTTATGCAGGTGTTCAAGATGCATTAGTTCAGTGGTGGTATGGTCATAATGCGGTAGCATTTTTCTTAACAACACCATATTTAGGATTAATGTATTACTTTATGCCAAAAGCAGCTGAACGTCCAGTTTATTCATATAAATTATCAATTCTCCATTTTTGGGCATTGATATTTTTATATATCTGGGCAGGTCCACATCATTTATTATACTCATCTTTACCAGATTGGGCACAATCATTAGGAACAGTATTTTCTGTTATGTTGATTGCTCCTAGTTGGGGTGGTATGATTAATGGCTTATTAACTTTAAGAGGTGCTTGGGATAAAGTTAGAGAAAATCCAGTATTGAAATTTATGGTTGTAGCTATAACTGCTTATGGTATGGCAACTTTTGAAGGACCAATGCTTTCAATCAAAAGTATTAATGCATTATCGCATTTTACTGATTGGACAATTGCCCACGTTCACGTTGGTGCACTTGGTTGGAATGGATTTTTATCCTTTGGTATGTTTTATTGGTTAATACCAAAAATATTTAGAACAGAATTATATTCAAAGAAATTAGCTAATGCTCATTTCTGGGTTTCATTTATGGGTATCATATTATGGGTTGTTCCAATGTATTGGGCTGGTATTACTCAAGGCTTAATGTGGAAACAATTTACTGAAACAGGTAATTTACTTTATCCTAACTTCCTTGAAACAGTTACCCAGATTATTCCTATGTATATTATTCGTTCAATTGGTGGAACATTATTCTTAGTAGGTTCATTAATTGGTGTTTGGAATATTATTAAAACCGTAAAACAAGGTAATGAAGAGAAAAATGAAATGGCTCAAGCTGCACCATTAACTCCAAATTATAAAGAAAATAAAGTACAAGTTCATAGAATATTAGAAAGAAAACCATTATTATTCTCATTATTAACTTTAGTGGCAATTTTAATTGGTGGTATATTGGAAATTGTTCCAATGCAAATTATTAAATCAAACGTTCCAACTATTCCAAGTGTTAAACCTTTAACACCACTTGAATTAGAAGGAAGAGACGTTTATATTTCAGAAGGTTGCTATAATTGTCACTCACAATTAATCAGACCTTTCCGTTCAGAAACTGTTAGATATGGCGAATATTCTAAAGTTGGTGAATATGTTTATGATCATCCATTCCAATGGGGTTCAAAAAGAACTGGTCCCGATTTGATGAGAGAAGGTGGTAAATATCCTGATTCATGGCACTATTTCCATATGTTAGACCCAAGATCAATGTCTCCTGGTTCTATTATGCCTGCTTATCCTTGGTTATTAGAAAATACTATTGACCTAAGCATTACTCCTAAAAAGATTTCAGCTATGAGAACTATCGGTGTATCTTATCCTGATGGATACGAAAATGACTGTATTACAGATTATAATGCTCAAGCTCAAAAAATCACTAAAGGTTTAAAAGATGCTGGTACCGGAGATTTAAATCCGAATTCAAAATTAGTAGCAATAATTGCATATATGCAAAGACTTGGTACAGATATTAAAGGTAAAGCAACAGTAGGACAAATTAAATAATATGTTTAGAAATATTTTTAGTCATATTGAAGGTATTACAATTTTACCAATAATTGGGATGATTATTTTTTTGGCAATGTTTATTTTGGTTGTAATATACGTAATTAGACTTGACAAAAAAGTAGAAGAAACTTGGGCAGAAATGCCATTAGATGAAATTAAAAAATCAGAAATTAAACTTTAGAGGAATTTATGTCAAAAAAAATTGATGAATTGCTTGATCACGATTACGATGGTATTAAAGAATATGATAATCCCTTACCACCTTGGTGGGTTTATCTTTTCATTATTACTATAGTGTTTTCTGTTGTTTATATGTTCTATTATCATTTTACTGATATGGGAGATAGTCAAAAAACAGAATATACTAAAGAAGTGAAAAATTGGGATGATAAAATTGCTGCTTTAGCTGCAGCAGGAAATAGTGAATTAACTTATACAGAAACTGACTACGCTATTATTAAAGATGAAGCAGTTATTACTTCAGGTCAAGCAGTATTTACAAAAAACTGTGTTTCTTGCCACGGTGTTAATCTTGAAGGTGGAGTTGGACCAAATCTAACTGATGATTATTGGATTCATGGCGGTAAAATGGAAAACATCATTACAACAATATTAAATGGTGTACCAGAAAAAGGAATGATCACTTGGAAAAATACTCTTCTTAAAAAAGAAGTTTTGGCTACTGCGAATTTTATTAAATCAAAATATGGAACTAATCCTCCAAATGCTAAGCCACCTCAGGGTAACTTGTATAAAGAAGATGCTCAATAGTATTTATATGGAAAATTTAATAATTATTTAATAATTTTATAAAAC
>CAIWET010000577.1 GCA_903911805.1 uncultured Ignavibacteria bacterium
TATTTAAGTAAATTAAAGAACTTTTAAATAATATCACGCAAAAAAATTACTTTTTTATAAATTTTGTGTGTTTATTTCCCAACTTAATAAAATACAATCCTGGATTAAGTTTTGAAATATCTACGGTTATTTTTCCAATTTGATTGTTATAATCTGAAATTAATGATATTGGCATATTTTCGCCAATATAATTAAATATTTCAAATTTCGAAATATCGTTGTTTGTTAAAAATGTTATATTATCTTCAGCAGGATTTGGATAAATTGATAACTTCAATGTTGGTTCATCTTCAACTTCAGTTATGCGTGTACTGCATAAATTCCAATTGAATATTTCGTGGATTGCAGTAGCGCATCCTGTAGATGATGTAAATCCAATATATGCTTTTCCATTATCTAAATTAATATAATCTTCAAACTTGAAATTTTTTAAATTAGCAATTTCTCTATTATTTTGCCCAGCGGAATCTAAAAATACTCTCAATGTGTTAGGTTCTACATTATAGTCAATATTAACATTATAAACTGTGCCATTAGTAAGTAATGGAATTTTAGAATTCAAAAGTAATGTATTGTCTTTATCATGCAATGGAGAAATTGTACCTTTGGAATGTTGAATTGCAAAATGATTTCCATTAGGGTCATTATAATCTATTATTTGAGTAGAATCATTTCTAAATGTATCGAATTCAAGAGCAAGGGCGTTATTTAAACTAGCATAACCTATTCCACCACCATAAGCGCCACAAACAGTATTGTTCGAATTTTGGAATACTAAAGCTATTCCATCAGCACCTAATTCTGAATGATCGTCACAATTACTATTAATGCCATCTCTATATAAAAAACTAAAATTCATTGAGAATTCTTGACTTATAATTTGCTTCTCATTTAACCAAGCAGAACCTCTATAATAGTAATTATTGGTTGTTAACACGATTGTATCTTGTTTAGGATAAGCATTAATATTTGTTGTAGTATTGTGTTCATTAATAATATTAAAGCCTTTGTTGTTAATTGAATCAATAAAAATTGTAATTAATCCAGTTGAATTTGTAATCTTTAAAGAAAATTTTCCAAATTTACTTTGGTCAATTAACTTTAATTTGAAAATTGCTTTAGTTGGATTGATAAATTCCCAGGAACCCATAGTAATATTAAAAGATAATGAATCAATTAAATTAAAACTTTTAAAACCGCCTTCTGATTCAATAGTTAATTTGTATTCGTTGCAGGATTTAACTTTTTCAGTAATTACAGGAGGATTATTCTTGTAAATTGTTTCATCTTGAAGAATTTCAACAGAAGAAAGCGATGTGGAATATATATAATTACCTCCTCCAATACAAAGAATAGAGTTTCTTGTTGTGTCTTTTGGGTTTTTTAATGATACCAAAACGTGTGTTCTCCTGGAATTTAATAAACTAGGAGCATCAGTTACTAAGCCTGTTTTAGTATTCAAGAACTCACAAGGTAAAATATTTTGATCACTATCATCATAACCACCAACAATAACAACTAAACTATCATTAAATTCCGCTAATTTATGCCAATTTCTTCTATTCTGCATTTTTGAATAAAGCTTAAATGAACTGTTTTGATCAAAATAAATATCATCAACAAAATTTAACGGGGATTCTGAAATACAACCACCCGAAAAAATAAATTTACCATTGCTCAATTTTAGCCCACTTGGATTTATAAAACTTGAATTTGTTTTTCCATATAATGACCAAGATTCTGAAATTACATTAAATTTATAAATATCATTAGTCCTTGTTGAATTTATTCTACCAACTCGACCTCCGACACAAATTATTTCATCATTTGAAGTTCTTCCTAATATATGATGATTTACCTCATAAGGATATCTTGCTGTAAATCTTGATTTTCCAGTATTTATATTGAAAATTTCGCAAGAACTAATTGATGCTGTTCCATCCGATTCGCCACCAACAATCAAAATTAAAGAATCGTTTAAGAATATTGAAGCAAAAACCGCTCTGTTGCTTAATAAATTTCCTACATAAGCCCATTTTTTTGTTGAAATATTATATTTCTCTATTGATTTTATTGCAGTAGACCAACCTGAATTTAAACCACCAATAGCATAAATATTTCCTTTATTATCTTTTACTGTTGTAAACCAACCACGTCCTTGATTTAGACTGGCAGTACTTTTAATTGTAGAATCTTTAATATTTATTATTTCGCAACCGGATAAACCATTACCATTATTATCTAATCCACCAATTACTAATGCTTCATAATCATTAATCTTGACAGCTTGAGGGTGATTTCTTGGTGTTGATAAATCTCCAAAAACTTTCCACTCTAATGAAAATATTTTATTTGA
>CAIWET010000578.1 GCA_903911805.1 uncultured Ignavibacteria bacterium
CAAAATAAATTTGTACTTTTTAGTATTTTATTCTATTGATTCTTACAATTAGCTTTTAATGAAATATTATATTTAATTTTGTTTGGAAGAAAAAATAGCCCTAATTATTTATTCATAGTATAGGGCTATAACTATAGTATTTTGATTGAATTTAATTTATAAATTTTAATTATTCTAAATTAGACCACAGATTAGCCAATAATATCTGGTATTCTTGATTTTGCACTTAGTAGCTTTACTTTAAAACTTTTTATTTCATCTGATTGGTATTTAAAATCAATATGAGTATTTATAATACTTTTTGGTCTGATACTAATGTTCAAAGCTTCTTCCCATTCTTTAATAACAGTACCTTGTTCATTCAAACAAGAAATTTTAAAATTCAACCCATAATATTCAGTAAGTGATGCTTTATTGGTTAATTTAATTTCAATTTGGGATGCCTCAAATATATTATATTTAAAATTTGTATTAAAATTCAAATAATCAGCGAAAAAATTTTCTTCATCTTTCAATATTTTATTTTTCAATACTTCTAAATTATTAAAATCATTTAATAACATATCATTTAATTTTTTTTGTCTTTCATAATCTGAGCCATCACAAGCTACTAATAAAAACATTAATACAATAAATACTTTTTTCATAATAACTCCAATTTTTTTTTAAATTAGTTTCTTATTTTAAATTTTGTTTTCAAACTTTCTATTATATTTTCATATGAATAAAAAATTATTTGTTCTATTTCTCTGTTGCATTTATATCTATCTAATAATTCTTCGATTGTACCTTTAATGTTTTCTCTAAGATCCAAATCGTAAGTGTAAGTTTCAATTTCGCCAATACAAATTTTACCAATTATGTGATAATCAAAATTAGGAGCTTGTCCTATCTCTTCATTAGAAACAAAAAAAGAAATTGAATTCAATCTATTTTTATTTTTACTAAATAAAAAGCAAATATGATTAGATTCAGGAATATTTAATTCTTTTATGATTTTATGGAAGTTATCTAAATCGGAATACGATGTGTTTTCATAAATATCGTGTAGTTTCCCTGATTTAAAAATATCATACTTTCGCATTAAGTAACCAGATTCATATCCAAATAAGTATTTACAAATACAATCATTTAATATCAATTGAAGAAATTTTCGTTTCATAATTATTCAAATTTTAATATTTATTTATATACATAATTACTCCCCCTCAACTATCTTTATTTCTTCTTCAGCCAAGTCGTAGAGCTGATAAACAAGCTGGTCTATGGCTTTTTCTTCGGCTGTGGTGTCTTCACCTCGTTCTTTTTTAAAGTAAATTAAATTAACTAAATCAACAATTTTATCATGTTTTGTTTTATCTTCAGGAACAGATAAATCAATATTTGGTAGTGGAATATTTGACATAAAATCAGTAGCAAAAACATAGAATCCTCCTCGAAATACAGAACTTGTTGTTGATATAAAATACCATATTATTTTTGAATTCAATATTCCTAAATAGTAAAACTCACTTTCATTAATAAAATTAAATGCAAGGCTATAAGCTTTTGTGGTATGATATATATTTCCTTCAAAATCAAAAGTAAAATTACATCTATCCGATAAATAAGGAGTAATAATTTTTTTTGATTCAAATTCCGAAAGGTTCTTTGGATAAATATATGCATAGAAATTTTCATGTTTCATTTTCCCTTTTTCTCTATCTTCAAGAGCAATTTTATTCTCAATTATATATTCCCAACCCAATGGATATGTTTCTTCAATAAATTCTTGTTTCATTAAAACTGCTTTATTATCAACAATTTGATATGGAAATATAACATATGCATTGTAATTTAAATCTGCAAATCTCTTTACGTCTTTTCCCATCAAAAATGGCTTGACTAATCCTCTTTCAATCTTTATTTCTTTGTTTAATGATTTAGAATAAAGTGTTAGTATTTCATTATTTGCTTCACTATCACATATCTTTTTTAAAACATAAATATTATCTGCACTTGTTTGTAAACCAAC
>CAIWET010000579.1 GCA_903911805.1 uncultured Ignavibacteria bacterium
ATTGAATAAAATATGTCACTTAACTGTGATTTAAATAATGGGAATTCACTTTTAACGTTCTTCTTTTACACAAGAAATAATTTTGTTAAAAAAGAATGGAAAAATCAAACGAAAATATGAAAATTTTTTTATTTTATTAATTTTCTTTTAAGGAGAAAAATATGAAAAAACTTACAACACTAATGCTTATTGCATTATTCGCTCTTTCTTTTTCAGCATTTGCTGCAAAAGGAACTCATATTGCTAATGCAAAAATTACTATGAAATGCTCTGGTGGAAAAACCTATACAGCTACTACAGATGATAATGGCAAATTTACCATAAAGGATTATGATTGCAGCGGTGATTATACTTTTTCAGTTAAAAGTACAGGAGTTGAAGTCTCATCTTGGAGTTGGGGAGCTTCCAATTCAGGAACTTTTGCAAAAGGCTCTGGCGGTGGTTCAGGCAAAGCAAACGTTCAAGACTTAAGTATGACCAAATCTAGTAGAGACATCGCTACCGGCCAAGCTACTGGCAAAAGACAACACAAACCAGTTACTATGAAGCACACTCTTTGCTTAGATGGTAAAGACCAAGATTGCGACGGAACAGCCGACAGATGCGTATTAGAAATCACTTATGATGGAAATACAATTCAAGGTATGGCAATCAATGAAAAAGGTTTACCAGGTACAAAACCTAAAAGCAATAAATAAAAGATTAAGATATAAATCTATTTTAAAAAGACGTTCAAATGAACGTCTTTTTTTTTCAGGTTTTAATATTCTTGGAAAATGATTGCTGAATATCCTCCACCAGCATTTCCACAGAATATAATATTATAAGTCTTTCCAAATACGAGATATACGTCATCTATTCTATATAAACTTTTTACTTTTTTCTCGCTGATTGATGTTCCAAAAACAAAGCTTGCTTTTCTCTCTTGGTCAATTACTTCGTATTCAGATAATTCACTATATTTTAATGGAGCTGTAAATATTTTTGTACTATCGTTATTTAAGCTTATACTTAATTCTGCAACATCAGAAGCATTTAAAAAATGTCTGATATATTTTTTTGTAGTAGCGTTTTTTGCAGTATAAGTTTTAACCACAAAATCAGGGTTTTGAGATGTGCCAGTAACAATTACTAAACCTCTCTCATTTGATTTTAAATCAATATCTACTGATTTGCCAGCTGCCGAAATTGTTGTTTTTCCAGACTTAACTACTGTCGCCAATGAAAAACTATTATAGATTTTCGCATCTTTTAAAGAATTACCAACATTTACATTGATTGATTCTGCACCTGTCATTGCATCAATTACTTGCAAGAAGCAATCTTGTGCCAATGGCATTATAATTGCATTCTCAGCAGTTTCATCAATTACTGATATATTTGAATTTCCATTCGCATCTTGATATAAAACTACAATGTATTTCTTATTTGCTTCAAAATTTAAAATACTATTTGTCAATAAAATTGAAGGTTGATATGCAGTAAAAAGCGTCAATGGAAATTCGCCTGGAGTGAGAATTACTGGATTTGATACTTTCCCATATTCCAGCCCACTTGCTAATAATTCTCCTGAAGTGTAATTGTTTGAATTAGTTGAGTTTCTTGCTCCAAGTGATAATGTAACTGGTGAATATGAATAATTTGCATTAATAACTCTAACAACTGCTTTGCCAACTGGAGATTCCACAAGGTTATATGGCTTAGCTGTAACCATCAAATTCCCTGTTTTAGCTGCAGAATCGAATACAAATATCTTATAATCTTTTAATACACTGAATGATAATGAATCTTTTGCTGTTGTGTCTGCACCAAAACTTATTGAATATTTATCTAACATTCCAGAGCGACAAGTTTGAACTTTTTGGTAATTGCTAATTTTCATAGGCTCAATATTTGAATTCAATTTTATATCATTCATATTGAAGCCAGAAACAATTGAATTTGAAAAATTGCAAACATTGATATTGTAAATCTGGTCATTAGCATCAACTGGAATTGCATTTCTAATAGCATTTGCTGTATTATCATTATGATTCAAAAATAGCAATCTTTGCTTATCTTCAGTTTGAATTGTTGAATCTCTTATAATAATTACTGCATATTCATTTCCTTCAACGAACTTCTCTTTATACATTTTTCCAACTTGTGGATTTTTAGTATCAACCAAGGTGAACGCGATTGAATCAGCTAAAACCTCAAATTGACTTGATAATGCTTTATAATATAAATTTGAAGCGAGTATAGTTCCATTTTGGCATCCTAATCGCAAATCAAAAGTTTTACTTACGTCGTCATAAGCATTATAAACTTGCAAAAAAGCTGCATTTTTCTTTTTGATTAATCCAGGAGTTGTGGATAAATATGTTACCAAATCTTGCTTTAATGTTTTCCCAGGAATATTAGAAGTATCATCAGTAGGATTACTAATAAAAGTATAAGTAGCTTTATTGATAAATCTAAATTTATATGGGGAAATATATTTATCTTCGGCATTTCTCAAAACTATTATTGTGGCAGAATCTGCTGGTGGATGAATTAAAGCAGTCACCTGACTGTGAGTAACTTCCGAACTAAAAGAAAGATTATCAAGTGATAATTTTCTGAGCTGTCCATCATTTGATAAATTTAAATATCTAATGTAAATAGTTTCTGATTGTGAGGACGGATTAAGCAATTCTGGATTTTCTGATGCACATCCAGCAATTAGTAAAACAAGGATTAAAGAATATATTAACTGAAAAATTTTCATTCCAAACTCAAAATTTAATATCAATAATTAGATATAAACTAATAAATGAGAAAACTATTTTTTTTGTGTTAAAATTACTCCAACAATTACTAAAATTCCACCTAAAACAAATACATAAGTTATTTGTTGGCCAAAGATAATAACTGCCAAAATTGTTGTCAAAATCGGCTGAAGATTATTAAATACCGATACTTTTGATGCATCAAGTTTACTCAAAGCATAATTCCACATTGCGTAACCAACTACTGCAGTAATAAATCCAACATAAAACAGATATGCCCAATCGATTCCGCTGATTGTGGTAATTCCTCTTGCTCCAACTGCCAAATAAATTGGCACAAAAAGTATGAATCCCCAAATCATTGCAAGGCCAGTAGTGTAAATTGGTCCATATTTTAACGAGAATTTTCTACTCATAATCGTATAAAGTGCCCAGGAAAAACTTGCTAATAATCCTAATGAATTCCCGATTAAAAAGTTAGAAGATAGATCAAGACCATGCTCCAAAAGCAATAAAACTGATCCAGCAATTGCTACTAAAATCCCTAAAACCTTGAATTTTGTTAATCTTTCTTTGAAATAAAAATGCGATATGATTAACACATAAACAGGAGTAAGTGCATAAGCTAATGCAAGATTCGGAGGAGTGGTCAGCTTAATTGCCATAAAAAAGATGTACTGATTTAGTGGGATGTTTAATAAACCCAAGATTATCAACTGAAAAATATCCTTTTTTTCGATTTTGATTAAGCTTTTTCTTTTAATCAAAATCCAAATTGCATAAGCCGAGCAGGCAATTAAACCTCTAACGAATATTATAAGAGCTCCATCGAGTGACAATGCCAGATTTTTTGCAACAATATGAGTTCCTGATGCAATTAATTGCTGAATTAGCAGAATTATATATATCATTTAAATATTATTTCTTTGATTAGTTTTTCATTTGATTCCCAGCATAATTCCTGAGAAGCTTTTTTGCAGTTTTCTGAATAATCTGCTTTATTATGTAGTAAAGTATTAATTGCTCTGGCAATTTCCTCAGATGAAGATTCTGGAGAAATAGCAATTCCTGTATTATATTTTTCTATAATTGCCTTCATTTGAGGTAAATCGCTTACTAATACTGGAATATTTGCCATAGCATATTCAAACATTTTATTTGGCAATGCCAATTGATATGAATATGAAATAGGCTGAATAAAGCTAATTCCCAAATCTGCAGAACAAGTAATTTCGTGCAATTTTTCGTATGGCACTAAGCCAGTTAAAAAGATTTGGTTCTGAAGATTGTTCGTTTCAATAAATTCTATTATTCGGTCTTTTAAAGCTCCGTCACCTGCCAAACATAATGAACTTGCTGGAAGCAGTTTCATTGCTTTGCAGAGCTTCTCGATACCTCTGCCTTCGGATAGCATACCTTGATAGATTATTATATATCCTTGAGTGATATTAAATCTATCTCTTAGGAAATTACTTTCAATTTTATCTTTAAAAGGAGGATAATTTGGTATTATAAAATACTTTTTGCCTTTTTTGAAATGCTGAGATAGATAATCCTTGTCGGCTTTTCCAGTCACAATTACTTTTTTGATTCTTTTTATCCATTTTTTTTCTAAAAAAGATTGAAGCTGCTGTCGGAAAAAGCTATTAGTCAGCGAAGCAATTTCAGAATAAATTTCGCGGGAATCATAAATTACTTCAGAATTTTTAGAAGCTAAATAATTAGCAGGTTTTAATGAAAAGAAATCATCAGCAAAAATCAAATCGGCAGAAATCTCTTTTTTTAGCTTTTTAATTTTTTTATAAAAAGAGTTCATTCGGGTAAAAGCTCTTTCGCCATCAACCTTGATTGTTATATTCTCAAATGAATATTTAATATCTATTGATTCTTCCAAAGAAATCACACAGATGCTTTTACCAAGCTTTAAAAAGGTAGAGGCAAAATTCAGAGTTCGGGCATCGCTGGAAAGCCCCTGAAAAGTAATTAATATTATATCAAAATGCTTCAATTTTAGTGAGATTCTCCACTAGCAATTTCTTTTCTGAAATCATAGTGATAAGTCGTTCTCAATAATCCACGAGCAAAAAATCTTTCTTTGAAATAAATCAAATTTAGTGAAGGAGTCATTGGGTTTTCGGCTGTAGTATCTTGCGAAACTCCAATATCAAACCATTCATAACCATTTTCAAGTGACCATTTCACTGTTTCGTTCATTAAACTGAAAACCGGATGCAAATATTTATAATCATATAGCAACATTTGGTAAAAGCAGAGCGCAACTCTTCTATTTGCAAGAAACAAGAGAGAGCCAGCAATTGGTTTGTCGTCATAATATGCCAAGAATAATTTTAAATTGTCTGGCAGCAATTCTTTCAATTTATATAGATCTTCCAGAGTGTGAGTTGGTTTTACTCCGTGCTTTGCCTTATTTTCCAAAAGAATTGGATAGAAGGCTTCGAGGTCTTCGGAAATTTCAACTCTGAATCTTGGATTCTCCTTATTCTTTTTAATAAGATGTCTGGCTTTTTTATCAAATTTTTTGAAAATATCTTTTGAACCATAAAGATGAACAGCGTGAGAGATATAATGTAATTCAAAATCAAATTTGCGATAAAGCAATGCATAATCAATATGCTGGTTATAAATCTTATTATAAATAATTGGAGGAGGAATTAAGAAAATCTCGTCAATTTTTTGTTCACGGCAATATTCCATTAAAGAATCAACAATTTCAAGAGAAAGCTCAAAGGCAATATCGCGAGTTACTATTGAACCATAACTTGCACCAGTTGGTGACCAGATAACACTGCCATCCTTTTGAAGTCCATTTGGCAAAACTCCAACAAGCTCATTATCTTTATAAAACATTAAATGGTTGAAATTGAATTTTCCTTCTGGGTGATAATTCAAAAAAGCAATTTTATGAAACATTGTTCCATTATTACTTTTATCTATGAATGCGTCCCATTCCTGAGAGTGAGATTCGTTGAATTTATGTATTTCTATTTTACTCATTTTTTAAAATTGAAATTAAAAATAAAACAAAAATAAGAAATTTAAACTTTTTTTAAACCTTTTTATTTTTTTTGCGTTATAATGCTATGTTTGAATACAGAAATTAAAAAAAATGAAAAAAGTATGAAAACATACGTTCTTTCTAAACCATTATGAATAAAAGATGAAAGCTGTAAAATTGTAAATAATAATACAGCATAATTAAGAAAATTGTAATTATTTGTTAAATTTTCCAAATCAGGAGAAACACTATGAAAAAGTATTTTGTATCAGCCATTTTGGCAATCGCACTCATTTTTACTTCAGCAACATTTGCTCAACCAAAAACCGCAAAAGATGTAAAGACAGAAGTTAAAAAAGAAATTAAAGCAGACAAAGAAAAAGTAAAAGCTGCTAAAACTGAGGTTAAAGCTACTAAAGAAGCAGTTAAAGCCGGCACAAAAACAAAAGAAGAAGCTAAAACAGAAATCAAAGCTGCTAAAAAAGAAGTTAAAGAAGCCAAAAAAGACATCAAAAAACAAAAAAGAGCAGCAAAAAAAGAATTAAAAGAGATCAAAAACAATAAAAAATAGTTTTTAGATAATTTTAATCCTAGAAATCAAAAAGCCCCATTCTTAATCAGATTGGGGCTTTTTTTGTAATGACATTCAATTGGAGGATCTAAACTCAGAATTCGAATTTTAGAAAATATCCGCCACCACCAGAACCGCATAACTTTATATAAATATTATCAGTATCAAGCGAAGATTTCCAAATTTCCTTTATTATATCAGGAATCATCTCCTGAAAATACGCAAATTCAACAAGAGTTATAATATTCAAAGCTCGTTGAAAATCATTTAACTGATAATTAAGGAAATACTCTATAGCTAAATTCGTATTTTTGATAAGCTCAGTTTCAATTGCTTTCTTAAATATTGGTTCTTGGCACTTTTCAAGGAAAAGATTTACAAGGGGTTCAGTTTTACCAGTAGTTTCAGAATCAATTAATTCAATTTTAATATTATCAATATTTTCTATATCAATATCTTCCAAAATTTCAATTGATTTATCTTGATTGATTAAAACTGGTTGATTGGTATAACATAAAAATGGATCTAATCCTGAACTTTTTCCGTGGAAAAATGACTCGATTTTACCAAATAGATTTTTAAGATCCAAATTATTTAATTGTTTTTCGGGATTACCAAATTCATTATATAAAGCTGCTACTAAAGCACCTGAAGAGCCGACTCCATATCCCTGGGGGATATTTGAATCAAAAATCAAACCTTCGTCAAGATAATCTGAAAATTTATGAATTTGGAAGTATTGTTTTAGGCCATTCTCGCCAATATAATTGAATAATTTTCTTATACTCTGGTTTGAGGATTTATCTGATTCAATTTGCAAATCGGTAAAAGTCAGTTTTCCCTTAACTTTGCGATAAGGAACACTCAAAGCTTTAGAGCCAAGAATAATGGAATATTCTCCAAAAAGGAGAATTTTACCATAAAAATATTTATCAGATAATTTCAATTGCAATCGGCGTAAGTTACTTATTTTTGTAGCACATACGGGAACTAATATGTAAGTGCTGGTGCGGTTTTGCAAGGATTGAGTAACAAATAAGTAACATTTTTTCTATTTTTATTCAAAACTACCAAAACCAAATCTTGAATTCAGCTTGAAATTTTCTTGTTCTTTTAGCTGAATTTCATCAGTTGTTTTCAAATTATCTAACAAATACATAGCTGCTTTTAATTTGACAACATCATTTTGACTTTCTAACAAGCCTTTTATTGTGTTAATTGCACTAATATTTAAGTTCATTAATGAATTTTTTGATTGTTCATTTAGAATTTTTCTTGCTGAATAATATTCAGTCTTAAAACCAGTTTCTTTTAACAAGTTGTAAATAGTACCTCTTTCAATACTAAGTTCTTGTGCTGTTTCTGTTACACTATGACCAGACAACAATAATACTATTGCTTGTTCTTGCTTTGCATTTGGCTTTTCTTTGTTCATTGGTTAACCTTTTTAAATGTTCAAAATTGTTCAATATTGTTTAATTGTAGAAATTGTATGACTGTTTTATTTTTGCATCAAGTTCATTTATTAAGCTGCTTTGACCAGTCAATAATTTATCTTTGCATAATGTTTTAATTTGCTGCTTAAGATCAAAAGCTTGTTTTCTGGTCAATTGACCAAGTAATTTTGCTTGATTAATTTCATCAAGTGTTTTGAGTTCACCACCTCTTTCAAGTATATAATGTAAGGTGGCTTGTTTCTGGAATTCTTTTACTGTTTTTACCATATCATAATTCAATTTTATATCATTAACTTTGTTTATTTGCTTGTAAGTGTTAAACCAAGTTTTAACAATGTTGTTAAAAAATTGTTCCTGATGCAAGTCACTTGCAACTATTTCATTTTTGCTAAATGTTTTGGTTAGTCTTTTTTTAAATCTTAGTTCATACCTTAAAATATTTCTATTTAAATACATTTCTGGAACATCAAGCCCTTTTGCTTTAGTTTCAGCAACTTTATCATAAAATATTATTTGCTTGTTGCTATTTGAGTAATAAAGCCCTCTGGCTTGTTCAAATCTTGAATAGTGGTTAAGTGTTCCAAGATGCTGCAAATATGCTTTAAAATCGTTTTGCATCACAAAATTATCAGCAACATCAATTCTAAATACTTTTGCTTGTTCCATTGGTAAAGATAAAGCATCACTTAACTTTTGAATTGCTTGTTTTACATCAGATTTATTTAAAGTCTGGAAATTGTCTTGCAAATACCACTTGCAAAAACTGTTATCTTTTATCTTAACATTGTTTTCAGTAATACTTACTTTCAAGTTGTCAATATAACCACTAATAACAACATTATTTTCAAAATGATGAACACTTGTATTATTCAATTTACAACTTGTTTCACCTAAAAAATCAACATTCTTTGCTTTATCTTTATTCAGTACCAAATCAATATTATCATACATATTTTGTCATTACAATTGTTGTTGGTGTTACTAAAACAGTAACAAATAACACCTTAATATAGAAAATAAAGAAAGTGGTGCAATTTTGCCACAATTACACCACTATTAAACAAGCTAAATATTTTTAAGTTTTCTTTGCTTTTCCATCAGCATTTCAAAATATTTCATCTGATAACTTTCAAGCTCTTTATCAAGTTCACCATCAACAAATAAGTTATACAAGTTTCTTGCATTGTTCTTTTGACCTCGAGCTATAAATATTTCCATATTTTCAGTAAAGTCAATTAGCAAAGCGTCTTGTGTTCCATATATATCACCAAAAGCAAAAGGGCTTTGAACATCTGGAACATATATTGAACTAATATTCTTTGACTTGCTTAAGATCATATCAGCTTTTCTTTTAGCTCTAATATTAAAACTTTCTGGAACTTTAGTGTAATATAAGAACAAATCACCAGATTTATTTTTTAATGTTTCAAAAGCTGAATAAGTTTCAGTGCTATAAATACAATCAAATCTTGATGCTGATTTTTCACTAATATTTCTAAATACATAATAATCAGTAATTATCATTTTGCACCTCTTTTGTTATTAAAAACATAATTAGTTGCAATTGCATCAAGTTCATCAGCTGTTTTATTTGGCTTTGACAATAACCAATTATCAACATCACTTTTTTTAAAAAAGATTAGTTTACCATTTGGTTTTGAAAATTTGATTTTGTTGTTACTGGTTAGCTTATAAGCAAAACTTTTGGTTATTCCAGTATATTGCAAGAATTCTTGAAAAGAAAGAACATCTTTGCTAAAAGTAATTTCATTTGTTAAGGTCATTATTTTTCTTTCTAAATTATACATAAATTTGTTTTTTATAATATTTGCAAATATTTATATACAAAATTATGACAATAAGAAAGATTAGAAAATATCTGATAAATGACTTTCAGTTATTATCAGTTATTAAATAAGTTTAAGTGCTTTAATGATGTTTTCAAGTTCCTTATAATGTTCACTACATTCATTTGCACTAAATTCATTTTCAACAATATTGTTATTTCTTAGTATTATTGCATTTCCATCAGGATCAGCAAAACAGTTATAAGCTTTTACAAACAACTTACCATTTGATTTTTTTTGATGTTTTGCATCAGAGCTTTCAAGTAAATCATATTCAGCTAACAGTCTTATAAAGTCAATAATAGACCTTTTATTAACTTGCTTGTTTCTAGACACTTTAAGCCACTTTATTTTATTTTTGATATATTCAATCGGCTTGTTGGTTAAAGCGTTGTAAAAGTCCTTTTTATCGGTTTTTTCATCAATAAAGCCCTTTTTTATTAATTCAAGCAATAAATATTCCAATTGCTTGTTTGTAAGTGATGAATTGAAAGTATATGATAGGTTATCTTGTTGCTGGATCACAATTTCATTTAGACTGTTTAATACTTGATTAAGAATATTTATATTATAATCCAATGTTCCAATTTGCAAAGTATAAAAATCATTTTCAATAAATTCACTTTTAGATAAATTTTCATTATCTAATGTTGCAACTAAAAAGTCCCAATCTTGATATGATTGAAATTCTATAATTTTCATTTTCATTGAAATAATCAAATCTTTTAAAAAATCTTTTCTTTTTTCTCTTGCATCAAAAGTCAATAGCAAGAATTCCATTATTCCTGTTTGTCTTAAAGATCCACTTACATTTAAATATTTATTTACAAAATCAGCTTTACTTATTTCATTCATTCTTGCACCTTATTAAAATTGAATTTCTGGTAAATTGTTAACGGCTTTTGTTCTTAGTTCATCAATAATTCTTGTATATTTTTCAGTCATTTTTAATGAACTATGACCAAGTAAACTTGACACTGTTTTAACATCAGCACCACCAACATCAGACCTTAAAAGATTAACACCAAAAGAGTGTCTTGCTGAATGAAAAGTAAAGTTCTTAGTAATTTTAGCATTTATTGACCAGTTCTTGAATAGCTTTTTAATTGCTTGTGGTGTTGGTAATTTGAAAATTAAATCATTATTATTTTTTCTTTCACCAATTAATTTCATAGCTGAATTATTCAAGTCAACAACAAGCAAAGCTTTTGAACTTGAATGAACAATTTTTGACTGAATAAAAGTTAATTTGTTATTATCAACATTTGACCAAGTAAGTTTTCTAACATCACAAAGCCTTAAACCAGTGTTACAAGCAAAGAGAAAAGCCCTCTTTACCTGTTCATTTCCACAATAAGCACTTGCAAGGGCTTGAATTTCTTTAACATCAAGAATTGCTTTTTTAATTCCATCAGTTCTTATAATACTTATTCCTTTTGTTGGAACAACTGATATTAATTTTTCATCAAGTGCTTTTGGAAATATTCTTTTAAATTTAGCAAAGTAGTTAAAAGGTGTTTCACCATTAAGATTTTTTTCAAGATATTCTTTGAATTCTTGCACCAGATTTTTGTCAAAAGCTGCTATACTAATATCTAATATTTTTCTTTCTTTTAAGAAAGTTTCAAATTTATTATAAGATGAAACAATTGTTCTTTTGTCTTGTTTGGTGTAATGTTCAATATATTGCTTGTAATAAGCTAAGATGCTAATATTTAATTTTGTAGGTGGAACATATTCAAAGTTATTTTCTTTGAATTCAGTTTCTCTTTTGTTCTTGATTTGTTTAGCAAGTTCCAAATTTTCTTTATTTTTATCACTGGCTTTTTCAAGATATAAATTTAAGAATTCATAGTTTCTTTTGCCATTATGATATACATCTAAATATAATGAAATTTTGTTATTTGCTAATTTTTTCTTTCTTAATGTTATTGTCATACTATGTTACTCAAATAATTGCATATATTTTCTTTCTATAATATAGACTGTTACTTGCTTATATTTATTTTATCAAGTAACAAATAAGTAACAAAAAAGCAATAATAATAAGAAATGATTAGAAATTAAAAGAAAAGCACTTATTTCTAAGTGCTTGATTTTGTTGTTTTTAGTGTGATTTTAGTTTCTTGTGTTTTGCTTAAATGTAGCACATACGGGAGTTGAACCCGTGCTTCAGCCTTGAGAGGGCCGCGTCCTAACCACTAGACAAATGCGCCATTTTTTTATTAAAATTTTATATCTTTTACTTTTAGTTCAACTTCTGCTTTGCGGCTGATGTTGTCCAATTTTAAATTTAAAACAAATTTTCCTTTGAATACTTCCAAATTTGAATTTATTACTATACCTTCTTCAGTCCAATCCTCAATTGAGATATTTGGATTAATTTTAGTAATAATTTGCTTTAAGTCGTTGTCTTCTAATGTAATTTTCATTTATAATTCTCTAAACACTTGTTTTACATATTCATTGCCGTATTTTCGTTCAAGTTTTCTAATCGTAAAGTGTGCTTCTGCTGTTTTTTGAAAATGGTCAATGAACAAATTATTTATTGCTGCACCGCTTATGCTCCCAACAATTGGCAAAGCCATTCCTGCTAATTTTTGCGAAACAGCAATCCCAAATTTTGAGGAAACTGTATTTAACATTTTTACCAACAGAGGTGCTCCCTCTTCGATTATTCCTTTGCGAGTGATGAATTTTGCAGCTTCTGAAATTTCTTTCGCTAATAGCACTCTTAAGCTGAAATATGATGATTCTATTGTATCGCTCTTCTCTGAATTTGAACCCAAAGCCAAAACTTCCAAACAAGCTAATCTAGAGGTGATGTCAGTCAAATCTTCACCGTGTGATTTCGCAATTTCTGCAATTGAGCGAAGCATTATTGTAGTCGAAATTGGAAGCTCAACTAATGCTGATGTAAATCCAAAGAATCCACCAATTCCACCAGAAATTGTTGCTGCTAATTTGTGCTTAGAATTGCTTGGAGTTGCGTCATTGGTAGTATCCATTGTGTAAATAGCAAATCTAAGTGCTTTGTCTAAAGCAGCATTTGTATAAAGTTGGACTTTGTCCATAACTTCGTGTGGAAGAAGCGATAATCCTTTTTCTAAAGGTTTATTCAAAAAATTTGTTAATTTATTAGCTAACCCCTCATTTTCTAAAAGGAATTTTGCTTGTTTTAACTCTATTTTATCTTCGTAAATCATTTCAAATCAGTCGATTATTAATTATCATTTTCATCCGTAGGGGAAACATCTAAATCTTGATTATCCTCCTCAGGCTTAATAACGT
Source organism: uncultured Ignavibacteria bacterium (assembly GCA_903911805.1). Taxonomy (GTDB): domain Bacteria; phylum Bacteroidota; class Ignavibacteria; order Kapaibacteriales; family UBA2268; genus CAIWET01. Next base: position 12,933 of record CAIWET010000579.1, read on the forward strand.
ATTCATCGTGCATAATATTTGTATTAGGCATAGATTTTATTAAATTTTTTAATTTATCGAATGGAATTTTGTTGCCTTTTAAATTCAAAATTTCAAGATTCTTCAATCTATTTATTTCAGAAGGTATATCTTTCAATTTGTTGTCTGATAAATCCAAAACTTTTAATAATGATAATTTATTTATCCCAAGATTGATTTTCTTAATTTTATTTCCAGATAAATCTAGCCAAACAAGATTTTTCAATTCATAAAGTGATTCGGTAATCTGATTAATTCTATTATTTTTCAAATTCAAATATTTCAAGCTTTTGAATGATGACAGATTCCCTGGTATTTCTTTGAATCTGTTTTTTTCGAGACTCAAGTTATTCATTTTTGTTGGCAAACCTTGTGGTAATTCTTTTAATTTTAAATTATCAAAATTCAAAATATTAGCACTATGATTTGCTGTTGAAAATGGATCTATGTCATTAACTTCATTGTCTAAAGTTTTAATGCTTTCTTCAATTCCTTCTAATGCTTTTGGGCTACCGTCTTTTTGTTTAATCAATTCTTTAAATAGAGATCTAGCTTTATCTAAATTAACTTTTGCCAAATCGAAATGCTCCATATCTTTGTAGATATATCCATAGTATTCGTAAGTGGTTGCGAGCCAATATTTGGAGTTCCAGTCTTTTTTACCAGAAAATTTTGCTTTAGATCCATCGAGTAGTTTGATTGCTTTGTTGTAATCTTTGTTTTCTCTATATGAATTCGCTAACTTCAGATTTCTGATTGCTAATGCCTGATCTTGAGCACTGAATGAATCAGTAGCTGAAAATACAAAAATAGCAATTAATAATATTAGATATTTTTTCATCTCATTTTCTCCTTATTTCAATAAAAATGTTGATGAAACAATTGGCACTTCGATTCCTAAATAAAGGTTACTTAAGCTAATTTTACCTAAATCAAAATATCCGCCTGATTGATTGAAATTCAAACTTTTATTAAAATTAAAGAAATTCACTCCTGCTGTAATTCCAACTGGGAAGTAATGACTATAATTTACTAAATTAATATCGCCCTTGAACATATACCCATCCCAATCGGTTTTTTGAAGATTAGAGCTCATCATTCTGGCATTTCCCCAGAACAATCCTCCACCTAATCTAAGATTGAACATAAAACCTTTAAAATGGAATAATTCAGAAAGTGGCAAATTGAGAGCCAATCCTGTATTATAAATATTTGTTTTATATTCGGAGGTTACGTATAGTTGATTTGGTACTTTTAATGTTGTATATGATGATTTCCAAACCGGCATTTGAAATTCTGCCCAAATATCAAAGAATTTACCAAAACCAAAAACAGATTCTGGGCTAATATTGATATGAATTGCAGGGGAAATATCTGATTCTATAAAATCATTATTAATATAAAATTGATTTACGGTAATACCGCCAGAAATTAATGGCTTTTTATAAGTTTTATGATTATAAATATTTCTTAATTTCTCTTCGCTTTGCCATAACTTGGTGTTATATTCCAAATATAAAGAATCATTCTTAAATCTCAAGTCCTCAATTTCCTTTACTAATTTAGGGAAATTTGTCTTATAATACTCTATTTTGGAATTTTCTAATGATTCCCAATAAAGCGCGTCTTTAAGAGTAAAAATTTGATTTTCAGCAACCTTATACTTCTTTTTTAATTCTTCATATTTCGCGTTATAATTGCTCCCTGGGCTCTTTTTGAGTTGCTCATAGAGTGCTTTTGCAACGCTGTAATATTTCTTCAAAGTGGTTGCCTCTGCATCTTGAATTTCGTCAAGAGTTGGTGTATCCAAAACTTTTTCGGGTTTAATACCCATCGAATTGAGTTGCGCTTCATATAAAGCAGCAAATTTATAGTATTCTAATACCTTGCTGGCAAATAATCCATCATTATCTTCCAAAACTTCAATTTCATTTTTTGAAGGGAAATTTTTAAGCTCCAATAATGGTTCAGCCGCATAACATTTAATAGTAAATGCTATCAGAATTAGTCCAATTATATATTTCATTTTATAACTCCTTAAATTACATACAATTACCAAAACAATATCAAAATATGTGCCAAATAAATAAAAAAAATAATACATAAAAAAATACAAACTCTTAATATTAATCGTTATATACTTTTAGATATTATAATATTTGAAAATGGTTATGGATAATTTAAAGCTTTCGATATTTTTTAATGCTGACAGAGTCTATCTAATGGTTTGCGAGCCAACACCTGATGGATTGAAATTAATATATGTAAATTCTACCGAAAATCCAATTGATTTAGAATTTATGGATTCTCCTCAGAACAAACTTGCAATCAATGAGTTGAACAGCATTTTTTCTACATTTGATTTCAATGTTGAATCAATTTCAGTCAGTTTATCTGCAGATACTATATTAGTTTCGCATTTACCTGGGAAGGCAAACATTACTCAGCAGGAAATAAAACAATTAATTTCATTGGAGATACGCCAAGCATTCCCAATGTTTAGTTTTGAAGATTTTGTTTCAAGCGTTGTACCAACAGAACCTGATTTAAATTCGAAATCTAATCTTATTTCAATAATTATCCCAAAAGTTATAATGGATAATTGCAAGAATATAATGGCTGCACTAAATGCTCCAATTGTAAAATTTGAAATCAGTCAAATAAATGCTCATCAATCTTTTTTATATAATTATCCTGAATATGCAGGACTTTCAATTGCATTTTTCCAGGTGCAAGACCAATTTATTGACGTAAGTCTTGTTAATGGCGAGCAGATTTATTATTATAATCTTATTTCTCTTAATAAAAAAGATAAACTCGGCGAAATTTGTGCAAAAGAATTATTGACTTTTGCAAAAAACTACAATCAATCAATTGATTTAGGTGTATTTTTTGGTTCAGGGTTAACCAAAGAGAATTTAGCAGAAACCAAAGTAATATTGAAAAATGTAATTTTAGAAGTTGATAGACTGAATGCTTTTAGAATGATAAAAACAGACCTGCCTGATAGAGTTAAAGAATATTGCAGCAGGACTTCTCATATTTTCCCATCTTGCATTGGTGGCTTTATGCCTTATGTTAGTAATAAATTGAATTTATACATATGAGAATAATTGGTGGCGAACTTAGAGGAAGAAGATTTACTGGGAAAATTCCTGACAACGTGAGACCAACAACAGAGGCGGCTCGCGAAGCTATTTATAATACTTTGAATAATTACATTGATTTCGACCAAATAGTTGTTGCTGATATATGTGCTGGAATGGGTGCATTAGGAATAGAAGCATTAAGTCGCGGAGCAGATTTTTGTTTCTTTTTCGAAAAGAACAAAAAAACTGCTTATTTGCTCGAGGAAGTTCTGAATTATTTCAAAATCGATGATTCGAGGTATGAAATAATAATTGGTGATGCCGTTAAAAACCTGGTTTCTTCTGCCGATTATTTAAAAAATAAAATTGATTTGGTATTAATGGATCCTCCTTATGAATTTATGCTTTGCAATCAAATCATTCATAATTTGGTAAGCCTTGAGTTAATGACCGAAGGAGCAATAATCGTTGCTGAACATCATTTATTAGAAACAATTGATAAACACGAAAATATCGAGAAGCAAAATTCTAAAATTTATGGCACAACAGCTGTCGATTTTTTAAAATACTTGTAAAAGAAGATGGGGCCCACCTTTAAGGTGGGCTCCATCTAAAATAATATCTTAATCAATCATTGATTCAATTTCGGTTAATTTTCTAACTCCAATAAATCCTTTTTCTTTTCTTTCGATTGATTTTAACGCACTTGCATAAATTTCTTTCCAAGTTAATCCGAAGTGAACCATTAATTCTTCTGGTTCGCCAGAACCGCCAAAGCGGTCTTTCATTCCAACAAATTCCATTGGAACAGGGAAGTTCTTTACCACTACTTCAGCAACTGCTGAACCTAATCCACCGTGGACCTGATGTTCTTCAGCTGTTACAATGCAACCGCATTCCATAGCAGCCTTAGTGATTGTTTCGTAATCAATTGGCTTTATTGATGAGTTATTGATTACTCTTGCTTTGATTCCTTTTCTTTTGTATAGTTCCTGAGCAGCTAAAACTGCTTCCCAAACCATTAAACCACAAGCAATGATTGCAACTTCGTTTCCTTCTGTTAATTGGGTTGCTTTTCCAATTTCAAATGAATCTTCAACTGAAGTAAACATTGGAACAGGTGATCTACCAAATCTCAAATAAGCTGGTCCGTGCATTTCGCCGATTGCTATTGTTGCTTTTCTTGATTCTTCGTAATCAGCAGGAACAATCAAAGTTAAATTTGGCATTGCTCTCAATAATGATACTTCTTCGAGTGATTGGTGAGTTGCGCCATCAGGACCAACTGTGATACCTGAGTGTCCACCACCAATTTTAACATTTGCTTCATTATAGCACATCGAAATTCTAATCTGATCAGCATTTCTAAAAGCAGCAAAAGCACTATAACTCGAGAAAAATGGAATTTTTCCAGATAAAGCTAATCCAGCAGCAATAGTAGTTGCATTTTGCTCAGCAATGCCGATTGAAAAGAATCTTTCAGGAAATTTATCTCTAAAAAATGAAGTCATAACTGAGCCAGTGATGTCACCACCCAAAACAACTACGTTGTCGTATCTTTCGCCAAGCTCTACCAATCCCATACCAAATCCGTGTCTGGTAGGTTTTGAGCCAAGTAATTTAAATTCTTTCATTGTCTTATTTTATACTACTTAATTTCTTTAAATTCATTTGGTTAAATATATTTTGGATATCTATACTTTTTGAAAGATTATATCCTTCTACTCTTATCGTAAATCTATCATTTATAAGGAAATAAATATAGCCATTTTCGTTATTCAAATCCATTACCTTAAATCCTTTGCCGAATTCGTTTTTTACAGCTGATACGTTGTATCCTGGTTCATTTGGCAATTGTTTGAATAAATCTAATTCGCCAGTTGGAAAATTATCTGCTTTATAATAATCATTTACAAACACTTGCACTCCAGAGCCACCTTTATATCTGTAATCAGTTGAAACCGTTGTCCAATAGCGATTATCATAAGTTTGTTTTCCTTTGCTAGGAGGTAATTTCTCGGCTCCTCTAACATTTGGTAAAAACTCAACCAATTCTTCAGGTGTTAGTGGTTTTGCAGTAATTACTGGCTTTGGAACTTCTAATTCCTTAGTTTTTGTCTGTTTTTCTTCAGTTTTTTGAGGACTATCAGAAAGAACTATTCCTGATTGATCATTTTTTGGTTCCTGCTTGGCAGTAACTTCTGCTGGAACAATCTTTGGCTCAATTTTTTGTTCTTTTTGACAAGAAATAAAAGCCAACGAAATAACAAATAAATAGATTATTTTTTTCATATTAATTACTATATTCTTCGCCTAAATCTTTTAATGCTATAATTGCTTGCTCAACATTTGGAGGATTTCCGTGCCATTCATATTTGTCTTCCATATATGATACGCCTTTACCCATAAAAGTTTGAGCTATTATAACCATTGGTTTACCCGAATTATTTTCCATATTTTCGATATATTTATCAAAAGCTGACATAATTTCATCATAATTATGACCATCGATTTCGATAACATTGCATCCAAAACTTTCAAATTTTTCTTTTAGTGGATAGATGCTCATCACATCTTTAACTCTGCCGTCAATCTGGCAATCGTTATTATCAACAATCCAGCAAAGATTATCCATTTTGTAGTTTGCGGCACACATAGCTGCTTCCCAAACCAAACCTTCTTGTAATTCTCCATCGCCTGTTAGGCAAAAGATTTTTTGCTTTGTTTTGTCAATCAATTTTGTTGCCATTGCCATACCAACAGCTATTGAGATACCGTGACCCAATGAACCAGTTGAACTTTCAATTCCAGGAAGATTCATATCATAGCCAGGATGTCCCTGAAGTTTTGAACCTAATTTTCTTAAAGTTGGAAGATAATCAATTGGGAAGAATCCTCTACGAGCTAAAGCAGAATAAAGTACTGGAGCTAAATGACCTGCACTTAATACAAATTTATCTCTTAAACTATTTTTAGAGTCAAGCGGGTCAATATTCAAATAACCACCAAAATAAAGAACTGATAAAATATCTGCAATGCCAAGAGATCCGCCACTATGACCGGACTTTGCCAATGCTAAGCTTTTAATAATATCTCTGCGGAGTTCGAGTGCAATTTCGCCAAATTCATCGGCATTTCTCTTTTTGTTTTCAAATACTTTTTCGGAGTATTTCGGACTAAAATTCATTTAATTCTTTAGTTTTGTTCAAAAATAAAAAGCAAAATTAACAAATTTTTGAATTTTAACGAGCATCTAATTTCACAATAGTTTTTAAAGTTTTCCACAATGGATATAAAAATGACTATTTTCCACTAAGTTTCATATTGTTCAAACCCTTTGCTAATTTGGTAGAAAGCCCTTCTGAGATAAGTTTAATTTCAATTATATCTTTATTTCTATAATTATCACACATATTGATAATTGCAACAATTAAAGCAAAAAAGTGCCAATAACCAGTATTAATAATCTGATTGGAAACTAAATAATTTGAATTGAATATAATAGTAAACAAATATAAAACTATTGCAGATAAGATTGCGATGTCCCCATCTTCTGAATCATAGAGTTTTTTATCCTTCATAATATTATATGAATAATAAAATATGAAAGCAAACATAAGAGTCATTGAAATTCCTCCAATAATGCCAGCTTCACCCATCATTGCCATAATAGATGTGTCGCTAAATGCCAAGTCGAATTCTTTATGATAAGAAGTTAATCCAATTCCAATACCTATAATTGGATTTTCTTTCCAAATTTTATAACTTCTTTCAAAAGTTGTTTGCCTATGCTCTAATGATTCCCCTGCTATTTGCTCAGTTTTATTATTTTTAATTGGCAAAATGCTGCTTATTCTTTGGCCAAATAACCCAAGCACGCTTATATCAAAAGTCTTTTCAGCTACTACATCGGCAAGAATAATAATCAATAGAGCAACTCCAAGCCCTTTAAATAAATTTGAGAATGAGAGTCGCCGATGAACAAATACGGCAATTGACAATATTAAAGACAACCCCAAAAGGCCTGATAACGAGAATGTTAAGAACAACCCAAGTAGCATAAAAATCAAATTCAATGAATTAAAAACCTTGGATTTAAAATACTGCTTTTGCTTTGTAAGATAAGGGACTAATGTTAATAATAGAAAAAAGCAATTTGCTCCTGCTAATGCCGAAGGTTCTGACATATAAGAAGTAGCTCTTGTGAAATTCTCAAATTGCAAGGTCAATTGAGCAATCTCATTATCTTCCATCTTCCCTCTAGAAACATTTGCTGAATTATAAAATGTAATTAATTTTAAAGGTAAATCATAAATTCTAGCAAAAAGTTGATAAACTGCAAAAACATTAGTAATAAATGCGACTATCAATAGTGCTTTGAATAATACTCTAATTTTTTCTTTATTTATATCTAAGAATATAAAAGAAAAAAAGTAAGTTATAAAAAATATCAAATGTACGGTTGTTTTGATTACTTGCAATAGAAAAAGTCTATTTCCACTAAATATTGGGACAAAAATGGAGATTAATACAGATGCTAAGAAAATAACTAATCCAGTATAAATATGATTCCTCGAAATTTTTGGGCGGTCACCATTCCAAAATAATCTTTTAAATGAATATAATATTATTAAAATTGCTGAAATATCCCAAGGAGTCATTCCATATCCAAAAGCAGGTATAAGTTCGTGACCACCCACAAACAAGGCAATAAAATTAAATATTAAAAGTATATTTACAATCATATTAGTATTTGTAAATTAATGATAATCCGGCAGATAATAATTGATTTTGCCTTCCTGTAAACTCGAAATATTGATAGATTTTTTCAAATCTTGGAAAGACTTTTACATCGCTCATCGCATTAATAAACGAGAACTGATATTGTCCGTGGAAATTCAAATAGAGTTCATTGGTAAAATAATATCTATATTCGGCTCCAGCAGTTACTCCAAATAGCATCTTTTCAGTTGCGTCGGAAGAATAAGCTTCGTCCATTTTTCTTAAATAAAGCAAGGTATCGATATTCAAATCTTTGGATAATTTGTTTTCAAAATTACTTTCGTTCAATTTATAATTAAAGAATCCACCCAGATTTACATTAAATTTATAAGAAAGATTGTATCTAAAAGCTAGTCGAGTATGAAGATAACCAATAGATTTTGACCAATTTGAATTAAAATAAACTGTATCAAAATTATTTATTCCGGAATAAGTATAATCAAATGTATTTGAAGTATTTGCATATTTAACTTGTTGATAGCCAACTCCGAGCTGGATTCCGAAGAAATTATTAAGTCTATAATCTATAATTCCTAAAATATAAGGTGCATATCCCACGCCCTGAGAATACACTTCTGGTGCTTTGTCCGGTAAATTCGAAAATTGATTAAATTTGAAATAATTATAAGTGATTCCTGCCTCAATTCCAATATTTACAGGTGGAGACCAGCTGTAATAATCATTATATGCTGAGCTGATTTCACCATTTGGGCGCAAAACGTCCTCCGCAAATGCGACGTAACCAGCTAATAGTATAATCAAAATTAAAAATCTATTCATATATTTAAATTTCAATACAAAAATCACCAACTTAATTAAGAAGGAATGTTAATTCTATTATTTTAATATTAATTAAATTATATTCAAAATTTGCATTTAAACGAAAACCAAAAAGCTCTTTTTCAAAATCATTTCTTCCTATACCCTATACCCTATACCCTATCTATGAATATATCTTTGATAAATCACTAATCCTAAAATACAGACTACTCCTATCAATGAAAAGATAAGCCACAATTCAGAGGGCGAAGCTGCAGCTGCTATTTGGGCTTTATCAATTCCCATCTCAGTTGCTAATTTCAAAGCATCTTTCATTTTGATTGATTCTGATATTATTACTTGTGGATTAATTAATTTTGCTTTTGTTTTGATAAATTCGAGCATCGGATTATCAATAAAAACTACATATAGTTTTGCTCCTAAAAATCCTCCAATGAATGAGCCGAAAACCCCATAAAGAAATCCAAATCCCATATAAGTTGCTTTCTTATCCTGTGGTGCAATGTTCCCCAAATATGCTATGAATTTGGGGTGAGCAACCATTTCGCCAAAGGTAAAGATTATGATACCAGCCAAAAATACCCAAATATTTGAGCTAATTGCTAGTATTGCCATTCCTAAAGTTCCAAATGTAACTCCTGTGATAATTGTTGGCATTGGTTTCCATTTTTTCACAACATTTGAAACACCAAGTTGCAAAATTATTATACTTAAAGCATTTATTACAGTAACGTGTTCAACATCAAATTTCCAATCATTGCCGAGAGCAAATCCGAGATATTTCCTAACGAAATCATTTAATACTTCTGCATTAACAAAATCACTCATATACCACAAAACACTATCGTACATCTGGAAATATAAAATCCAGAACCAAGAATAAATAAATATAAATAGGATAAATCTCCAATCCATCATCACAATTCGGATTTTTTCGAAAATTCCTTTTATTGATTCAATCAAAGACATTTCAGGATTTGTTGCTTCTAATTCCTTATTTTTAAAGAAGAAGAATGCTGGAATTAGCATTCCTGCTGTTGCAATTGATGCTGCTAATAAAACATATGAGCTATCCATTTTCTTCAACCAAGGCACAATAAACATTGGGAAAAGAAATGCTCCGAAATTTATACTCCAATAATAAATGCCAAATCCGAGTGAACTATTTTCTTCATTAGTCAACTTTGCAATTGTTCCGGAAATTACTGGCTTGAATGTTCCAGCACCAATACCCATTACAACTAAAGATGCAAAAACACTTAAGTACTGCGTCGATTGAGCCGTTAGGAAATATCCAAGTCCCAGTAATGAAAATGCTACAAAGATTGTTTTCCTATATCCCATTCTGTCGGCCACAGCACCACTTAAGATTGGCAAGAAATATAGCAAGGGCTGAATCGTGCCTTTGATTACTCCTACTTCACCTTTAGAGAAACCAAGCTCATTCGTCAGATAAACTGAAAAGATGCTCATAACGCCATAATAAGCGCCTCTTTCGAAGAATTCAAAAAGAATTACAATCCAAAAAGTTAAGCTAAATGATTTCAAACCCGTTTTTTGCATTTTTTATCTCCTGATTGACATTTTATATTTACCTTTTGAGTAAAATTCGTAGTAATTATATTTAATAAAGTTATCTAAAAAGAAAACGCCAGAGCTTTTTGAGCTTAAATTTCCTTCTTCAATTATAGGAATCTCTTCCTGGATAATGATTCTATTTTTAGCTGAATTTAAATCATCAATTATTTCAGACTGACCTGCTTGGTGAGTTGCAAAACCTGGATGTAGTTCGTAAACTCTGGAAGAAGGCATTTTATTTATATAGATATATAGTAATATATCATTTATATAGATTCTATCATTGAAAGAATTACATATAAATACTTTTTCTTCAGGCAAAGTGGTATAGTCAATTTTCTGTGAAATAATTTTTAAATCATCATTTTGCACTTTATTTATTGGTGTAAATTTCAATGATTTCGCATAGTTCATTTCGAATGTATTATTTTTTATTTCTTTAGCATTTTTTGCAAAGTTCAGAATTGGCAATGACAATAAAAATAGTATTAATGCTAAATTAAAATACTTAATTGTTTTATTGCTTGGTTTGTACAAATATTCAAATATAATTAAAATCATAACAAATAATGTTACAGGCACTAAATGCTCAAAATCTTGTCTCAAAGCTGCTTGAAATGAAATCATAAACATAAATAATGAAAGTAATA